>NZ_LZEJ01000017.1:0-74731 GCF_001704375.1 Alishewanella sp. HH-ZS
CCAGGACTTTGTCAGCAGTCTGAGCCGGCATGATGCCGGCTATTTTGTTTGCTAAGCTGTTACTGCAGCACAGAGATATCGGCAACCTGTAAAAACAGTTCCCGTAATTGTTTTAACAGCGCCTGGCGATTAGCCCGCACTGCTGCATCCTCGGCGTTTACCATCACCTGTTCAAAGAAGGCATCGATAACCTCACGTAGCGCTGCCAGATGAGTTAAACCCTGGCTATAATCACTCACCCCGGCTTGATATGCCTGCTCCGCAGTCAGAGCCTGATACAGCGCCAGCTCTGCCGCTTCCTGCAACAGTGCCGGATTAACCGTATTGGCAATTTCACCTTCAACCTTGGCCAGAATATTTGCCACCCGCTTATTGGCTGCAGCTAAAGCTGTTGCGGCTTCTAACTGCCGGAACTCGGCTACAGCCTTAACCCGGCGATCAAAGTCTGCCGGATTAGTTGGCCGGCGCGCCAGTACCGCCTGAATCACATCGACGCTATAGCCTTCGTCCTGATACCAGGCGCGGAAGCGGCCCAGCATAAAGTCCAATACTTCGCTGGCTACCTGCGGGTTGGTCAGTTTGCTGCCAAAGCTTTGCTGACTAACGGCAATCAGGTCGGTTAAATCCAAGGGTAGCTGTTGCTCCACCATAATGCGTAAGGCACCGATAGCAGCGCGACGCAGCGCAAACGGGTCCTTATCACCTTTCGGGATCTGACCAATGCCGAAAATACCGACCAGTGAGTCCAGTTTGTCCGCGATAGCCACCGCCGCCCCTTCCAGACGGCTGGGTAACTGGTCACCGGCAAAACGCGGCATATATTGCTCGTTCAGCGCCAAGGCTACTGCTTCCGCTTCGCCATCCAGCCGGGCATAGTGCATACCCATAATGCCTTGCACTTCCGGGAATTCGCCGACCATATTGGTCATCAGATCGGTTTTGGATAATAAGCCGGCACGGGCAGCGGCGGCCTGATCGGCACCAATTTTAGCGGCAATAAAGCCGGCTACCTGGCTGATTCGTTCCGATTTTTCAAACAACGTACCCAGCTGCTGCTGAAACAGTACCGTCTTTAAACTGTCTAACCGCTCAGCGAGTTTGACCTTGCGGTCTGTATTAAAGAAGAACTGCGCATCCGATAAGCGTGGCCGTACCACCTTCTCGTTACCAGAGATAATTTGCTGTGGATCCTTGCTGCTGATATTGGCCACAAAGATAAACTTGTTCAGTAACTTGCCCTGACTATCCCGCAGCGGGAAGTACTTCTGATTATCCTTCATCGTCGAGATCAGCGGCTCAGCCGGCACCTGCAGGAAGCTTTCTTCAAAGCTACCTACCAGTATTACCGGCCATTCGACCAGCGCCGCGACTTCTTCCAGCAGGGCGTCATCCCATTGCGGCTGTGCTTGTAACTGCTGAGCGGTCGCTTGCACCTGCTCCGCGATATAGGCTTTGCGCTTAGCGAAATCAGCCACTACATAGGCGTGTTCCAGTGTCGGCAGGTAGGCATCGGCATCTTTGATACTAACCAGCGCCGGCGCATGAAAGCGATGGCCATAGGTCTGATTACTACTCTGCCGGCCAAGAATGGTGGCAGGCACTACCTGCTCGCCATACAGCATAATAATGGTATGTACCGGCCGGATAAATTCGGCATCTGAGCTACCCCAGCGCATCGGCTTGGCAATAGGTAGTTTGGCTAATGCTGTGCTGACCATTTCCGGCAGCAAGCTGACCGTCGCCTGCCCCTGTTGCTGTTGCCGGCATAATAGCCAGGCGCCCTTATCGGTTTCTAAACGCTCAGCCTGCGCCACCGTAATGCCACAGCCAGCGGCCCAACCCTCGGCAGCCTTAGTCGGATTGCCATTGGCATCAAAGGCCGCACTAAGTGCTGGCCCGCGCTTTTCTACCACTTTATCGGCCTGGGCTGCGGCTAACTGATTAATCCGCACTGCTAAGCGGCGTGGTGCCGCATACCAGCTGATTTCAGCATGGCTGAGCTCCTGCTTGGCTAGTTCGGCTTGCAGATTGTTGGCAAAGGCTTGTGCCAAAGTGGTTAGCGATTTTGGTGGTAACTCTTCGGTACCAATTTCAACCAGAAAATCTTGTGAACGCATTAGTTCGCCTCCGACTGCTTGGCGCTCTGATTCTTGCAAAGCGGGAAACCCAGTTTTTCGCGGGCATCATAGTAAGCCTGCGCACAGGCCTTGGCCAGGGTGCGAACCCGCAGAATATAGCGCTGACGCTCAGTTACCGAGATGGCATGACGAGCATCCAGCAAGTTAAAAGCATGTGAGGCTTTCATCACTTTTTCATAGGCTGGCAACGCCAGGCCTTGTTCAATCAGATACTGGCTTTCCTTTTCACACTGGTCGAAGTAGGCAAACAAGGCGGCTACATCGGCATGCTCAAAATTGTAGGTCGATTGCTCGACCTCATTCTGATGGAACACATCGCCATAGGTTACCCGCCCCAAGGGGCCGTCGGTCCATACCAGATCATAGATCGAATCCACACCTTGGATATACATCGCCAGGCGCTCTAAGCCATAGGTAATTTCGCCGGTTACCGGACGGCACTCCAGGCCACCCACTTGCTGGAAGTAGGTAAACTGCGTTACTTCCATGCCATTTAACCACACTTCCCAACCCAGGCCCCAAGCACCCAGTGTCGGTGATTCCCAGTTATCTTCCACAAAGCGGATATCGTGTACCAGGGTATCGATCCCCAGTTCGCGCAGCGAGCCCAGATACAGCTCCTGAATATTGTCTGGTGACGGCTTTAAGATCACCTGAAACTGGTAGTAATGCTGCAGCCGGTTGGGATTTTCGCCATAACGGCCATCAGTTGGCCGGCGACATGGCTGCACGTAAGCGACGTTAGTCGGCTCTGGCCCCAGAGAACGTAAAAAGGTCATCGGATGGAAAGTACCGGCGCCAACTTCTAAATCCAGCGGCTGCACGATAACGCAGCCCTGGCGTGCCCAGTAATCCTGCAGGGCTAAAATTAGCCCCTGAAAGGTTTTAATATCGTACTTATGCATGGCGCAACAGACTCACTTTAAATGACTAAGGGGGCAAAGCTGCCCCCGTTAAATTTTTATCAGACGTCGAGGTTAGCGACGTACAGCGCATTCTCTTCGATAAAGGCGCGCCTTGGTTCAACATGATCCCCCATCAGGGTGGCAAACAATTGATCGGCGCCAATGGCATCTTCAATGGTTACCTGCAACATGCGGCGGTTTTGCGGATCCATGGTGGTTTCCCACAGTTGTTCCGGGTTCATTTCACCCAGCCCTTTATAGCGTTGAATGTAGAGACCACGCTTGGACTCGGTCATTAACCAATCCAGGGCGTCTTTAAAGGTTTCTACCGGCTTCACCTTTTCACCACGGCGGATATAGCCACCCTCTTCAATCAGGTCACGAATTTCATCACCCAGTGCAACTAGACTCAGGTAATCCCGAGAGCTAATAAAGTCGTGATGCAGCAGATATTCATTATCGATACCATGCTGACGGATAATCACCTTCGGCTGGAATAGGTGGCGCTCACGGTCTTCAATCACAGCGTACTTGTAGATTGAACCGTCACCTTCTTTATCATCCAGACGCTTGGCCAGAGTTTTTACCCAGGCTTCAACAGCGGTTTGGTCTTTCATCAGTTCGGCAGTTAAACCGGTAACGTAGATCAGCTCGGTTAACAGGTTAACCGGGATCTTGCGGCTTAAGCGATCGATGACCGCCATCACCTTATGATACTGCTGCACCAGTTTTTCCAGCGCTTCACCACTGATCCCCGGCGCATTCTCGTTCACATGTAATGAGGCTTCATCCAGTGCCAGCGCGGTCAGATACTGCACCAGCGCCGGTTCGTCTTTGATATATTGCTCTTGCTTGCCTTTTTTAACTTTATACAGTGGTGGCTGCGCAATATAGATATAGCCACGCTCAATCAGTTCGGGCATTTGGCGATAGAAGAAGGTCAGTAACAAGGTACGGATGTGTGAACCGTCGACGTCGGCGTCGGTCATCAGTACGATACTGTGATAACGGGTTTTATCCGGGTTATATTCTTCGCGGCCGATGCCACAGCCTAAGGCTGTAATCAAGGTGCCGACTTCCTGCGACGATAGCATCTTATCGAAGCGCGCCTTTTCCACGTTCAGGATCTTACCTTTCAGTGGCAGGATGGCTTGGTTTTTCCGGTTGCGGCCCTGCTTGGCAGAACCACCCGCAGAGTCACCCTCGACGATATAGAGTTCAGATAAGGCAGGGTCTTTTTCCTGACAGTCCGCCAATTTGCCGGGTAAGCCAGCAATATCCAGCGCGCCTTTACGACGCGTCATTTCGCGGGCCTTACGGGCCGCTTCACGGGCACGGGCGGCATCCACTATTTTACCCACGATAATCTTGGCATCACCCGGGTTTTCCAGTAGATATTCGTTCAGCTTTTCCGCCATAACGCTTTCTACTGCCGAGCGTACTTCGCTGGAAACCAGTTTATCTTTAGTTTGTGAGCTGAATTTTGGATCCGGTACCTTAACGCTAATCACTGCGGTTAAGCCTTCACGGGCATCGTCGCCCGAGGCTTGTACCTTCATTTTCTTGGCGTAGCCTTCCTGATCGATATAGGTATTCAGTACCCGCGTCAAAGCACCGCGGAAACCGGCTAAGTGAGTACCACCGTCACGCTGTGGAATATTGTTAGTAAAACAGAATACATTTTCCTGATAGCTATCGTTCCACTGCATTGCCACTTCAACCGCAATGCCGTCTTCGCGCTGATCAGTAAAATAGAACGCCTTAGGGTGAATACTGGTCTTACTGCGGTTTAAGTACTGCACAAAGGCTTCAATACCGCCATCGTACTTAAAGTGGTCTGTCTTATCCGTGCGCTCGTCGGTCAGAATAATGCTGACGCCGGAATTCAGGAATGACAGCTCCCGTAACCGCTTCGCCAGAATGTCATAGTGGAAATTGATATCAGAAAAGATGGTCGGGCTTGGCCAGAAGCGAATTGCCGTGCCACTGCCCTCCGTTTCGCCAATTACGGCTAATGGTGCTTGCGGTACACCCAGATGATAGATCTGGCTGTGTACCTGCCCTTTACGACGGATAGTCAGTTCCAACACATCCGATAGGGCGTTAACCACTGAAACACCGACACCGTGTAAGCCGCCAGACACTTTATAGGAGTTGTCATCAAACTTACCGCCAGCATGCAGTACCGTCATAATAACTTCGGCCGCAGACACGCCTTCTTCGTGCATATCAGTAGGAATGCCACGGCCGTTATCACGTACCGAGACCGAGTTATCACTGTGGATGGTAACCCAGATATCGGTGCAGTAGCCAGCCAGGGCTTCGTCGATAGAGTTATCCACTACCTCGAACACCATATGGTGTAAACCGGTACCATCGTCGGTGTCACCGATGTACATCCCTGGTCTTTTCCGGACGGCGTCCAGACCTTTTAATACTTTAATACTGGAGGAATCGTAGTTATGCTCTTCGGCCATCGTTATCTGTCCGTGCTGGTTATCTGACCATGTTCCACGTGAAACACTTGCCGGCAATCGGCAGCAATAAAGGGTGTCACCTGGTCAGCATTAATTGCAGTTATAAAAACCTGTGAATTAATATTAGTTAAAAAATCAAAAATCTTTTTTGTTGAACCGGGGTCGAGTTCCGACGCCAGATCATCAATCAATAGTATCGGCTGCTTTAGCCCACTCCCTGCGATCAGGTTATTTTGGGCAACTTTAAGCGCAAATAATAACACTTTTAGCTGGCCGCGGGATAATACTTCTTCAACTGAGTGGCCGGCGCTACGCAGTCGCAGATCGGCTTTCTGCGGCCCATACTGGGTAAAACCCAACCGCAAATCTTGCTGAAAACTTTGGCTTAACAACTCCTGCAACTCAGCACTAGTCTTCAGCTTCTCCGGCCAGCCGGCGTAAAGCTGTAAACTTACTGTCGACAGCAAGCTATCCTGATCGGTTAATGCCGCAAAAGCATTTTGCAACAAGCTAATATAATGTTGCCGCAGCGCCTGCAGTTGCCAGGCCAGTTGCACAAACTGCGCATCCCAGTATTCAAATTGCTGGTTATACTGCCGACTTTGCTTTAGCAGCGCGTTACGTTGTTTAAGTACCCGACTAAACTGCAGCCAGACGGCAAAAAAATGTTGTTCCACGTGGAACACACCCATATCAAAAAACTGCCGCCGCTCCTTGGGTCCGCCAAAAAACAACTTAAAACTGTCCGGCGTTAATAACTGCACCGGCAACAACTCAGCAATATCCGCCAGACGACACTGGGCAGAGCCATTTAAGCGCAGCTGTAAATCAGCAGTCCGCTCTCGTTGAATACCGATACTATGTACTTGCTCCGCACTGCTGACTTTGGCATGCAACACAAAGGCCGGCTCATCATGCTGAATTAAGCGCTGATGCCGGCTGGTGCGAAAAGAGCGGCCATGTGCCAGATAATAAATCGCTTCCAGCAAGCTGGTTTTACCGCTGCCGTTTTCACCAACCAACAGGTTAAATTGTGGATGTGGCTGCAAACTGAGTTCCGCAAAATTGCGAAATTGTTGCGCCTGCAGCAATAGCAGCGACATAACGGAGTAAAAATCAGAGACGCATCGGCATCACAACATAGGCCGCGCCATTGTTGCCGACCCCTTCAATCAGAGCACTGGAATTAGAATCGTTCAGATGCAAGATCACCAAATCGGTCGCCAGAGTATTTAATACATCCAGCAAATAGCCGACGTTAAAGCCAATCTCGAGAGTGTCGCCCTGATACTCGACTTCGATTACTTCTTCCGCTTGCTCATGTTCAGGGTTATTGGCAACGATCTGGACTTCGTGATTACTGAGCGTAAAACGCACACCACGGTACTTTTCATTCGATAAAATGGACGCCCGGATACAGGCATCTTTTAACACCGCGCGATGTGCTGTCACCAGCTTAGTGCTGTTACGTGGCAAGACGCGGCGGTAGTCCGGGAAGCGGCCATCGATCAGCTTACTGCTAAAACTAAAGCTGCTGTCGGTTAAACGGATATGATTCTGCCCTAAACTGAGGCTGACTTGCTGCTCGTCATTGGCCAGCAAGCGCATAATCTCCAACACACCTTTGCGTGGGATAATAATTTGCTTCTGTTGCCCGCTAACAGCAGGTAACGCCAGCGTGCTCATCGCCAGCCGGTGACCATCGGTTGCCACTGCGGTCAGGGTGCCGTTGTCGACTTCAAACAACAAGCCATTTAAATAGTAGCGTACGTCCTGATTCGCCATCGAGAACGCGGTGTCTTCTAATAACTTGCGCAATTGCTGCCGGCCGAGGTTAATCTCAACCTCACCTTGCCAGCTCTCTAAATTCGGGTATTCGGCAGCACTAAGGGTCGACAGGGTAAACTTACTTTTACCGCTGGTCAGTACGCAATTCTCGCCTTGTACCGCGACCTGAATATCACTTTGCTCCGGTAAGCTGCGACAAATATCCAGCAGCTTTTTTGCCGGCACGGTAATCCGGCCCGGACTTTGGATCTGCAGCTGCTCGGTGCTGGCCACCAGCTCGACTTCCAGATCGGTTCCGGTCAGCGACAAAGTATCAGCCGTAACGTCCAGCAGCACATTGGATAAGATCGGCAGGTTATGCCGCCGCTCAATGGCACCAGAGACCATTTGTAATGGTTTAAGTAAAGCGTCACGGTTGATCAGAAATTGCATAACAACACCCTGTTAAGAGGACAAAGTACGAATTAAATTTTGGAAATCTTCTTTAATTTCATGAGTTTCTTCTTTCAAAGACTCAATCTTGCGGCAAGCATGTAATACCGTAGTATGGTCACGGCCACCAAAGGCATCGCCAATTTCCGGTAAGCTGTGGTTAGTCAGCTCTTTCGCCAACGCCATCGCCATTTGCCGCGGCCGGGCAACCGAGCGGGAACGGCGCTTGGATAATAGATCCGCCACCCGGATTTTATAATACTCGGCTACCGTTTTCTGAATATTTTCAATGGTGACCAGCTTGTCCTGTAACGCCAGTAAATCACGCAGCGCTTCGCGCACAAAATCGATGGTAATGGGCCGGCCGGTAAAGTTGGCATTGGCTATCACCCGGTTTAAGGCGCCTTCCAATTCCCTAACATTGGAACGAAGCCGTTTCGCGACAAAGAACGCCACTTCTTCCGGCAAGCGGATCTGGTTTTCCTGCGCTTTTCGCATCAGGATCGCGACCCGGGTTTCCAGCTCTGGCGGCTCGATCGCAATCGTCAAACCCCAGCCAAAACGGGATTTCAGCCGATCTTCCACCCCGTCGATCTCTTTTGGATAACGATCGCTGGTCAGAATGATCTGCTGATTACCTTCTAGCAGGGCATTAAAGGTATGGAAGAATTCTTCCTGCGAGCGCTCTTTATTGGCAAAAAACTGGATATCGTCAATCAGTAAGGCATCAACCGAGCGATAGTAACGCTTAAATTCTTCGATAGCGTTATTCTGCAGCGCTTTCACCATATCCTGCACAAAGCGCTCAGAATGCATATAGATCACCTTGGCATCAGGCTTTTTCGCCAGAATACCGTTACCTACCGCATGTAATAAGTGGGTCTTACCCAAACCAGTACCGCCATAAATAAACAGCGGGTTATAGGCTGTACCGGGATTATCTGCCACCTGCGACGCAGCGGCCCGGGCCAGCTGGTTCGACTTACCTTCAACGAAGTTGGCAAAAGTATAGTTAGTGCGCACATTAGAGCGCACTATGCTTTTCGGGGCGGGTTCAGGCACCTCTGGCTCAGCAACCGGCGTTTCGGCTACTACTTTCTGTAGAGCCGGGCCAGGCGCGGTGACTTTATGCTGTTGATTGCTGCTGCCAACATCGAAGCGTAGCCGCGGTGCATTATCACCGCAATAATCGCGGATCAGCTCCAGGATCCGGTTCAGGTACTTTTCCCGAACCCAATCCAGCACAAAACGGTTGGGTGCGTAAAGGGTCAGCGCATCAGCTGAACTGTCGGCCTGTAGTGGGCGGATCCACATACTAAAGTGCTGCGCGGGTAGCTCTGCCTGCAATGCCTGCAAACAATTTTGCCAAACGGACTGGTACACCGTCTCTCCTGAAGCCTGAATTATGATTAATGATATAGGCTGGTGTAAAACGCCAAAACCGCATTATCGTACTATCTTATCCACAACTGCAATATTGACTTTTTAAAAAAAGCCGCGAGAAAAATAAAACAAACCTAAGCAACTGTATTTTATAAATTTATTAGCCTTATTCTATTTCAGAATAGATCGCATAGACAGCTGTGATTTCTGGTTAAAAACAAAAGTAACTCACAATTTGTTCTATTTAACGACAGCAGCCTGTGGAAAACTTTGGATCGCCAAGGATCTATCAGCCGAAGATCGGATATTTAACTGAGGATCGCATTGACTTTCACCACCGAACTACTTAAAATTCGCGCTCATTTTTGTCAGCTGCGTTTTGGTGTATTTGCTAAAACACAGGTAACCTTAGTAAATATTTCGACCGGACGGATGAAATTATGAGTAAAAGAACGTTTCAACCAAGCGTGTTAAAACGCAAGCGCAACCACGGTTTCCGTGCCCGTATGGCCACTAAAAATGGTCGTCAGGTATTAGCACGTCGTCGTGCTAAAGGCCGCAAACGTTTAACTGCCTAAGCTGGCGGTTAAACGCTGCGTGGTCAGCTACAAATTCGGCCGGGAGTTAAGACTGTTAACTCCCAGTCAGTTTGATAATGTCTTCCAGAACCCATTTCGGGTTGCTTCTCCCCTGTTTACCATCCTTGCTAAGCCAAATCAGTTAACGCAGCCGCGAATTGGCCTTACTATCGCTAAAAAACGTGTTAAATTAGCCGTACAGCGCAACCGTATCAAACGTTGTGTGCGGAATAGCTTTCGTTTGCATCAGCACCAGCTTCCTGCTGTTGATCTGGTACTCATGGTAAAGGGGGATATCAGTAACACCCCGAATGATGAATTACTAAAACAACTGGAACGGCTATGGCAGAAGATCGCTCGCCAATACACCGCTTTGTCATCTGGTTAATGCTGGGTTTAGTGCGTGGCTATCAGTTAGTGATCAGCCCGTTACTGGGGCCACGCTGTCGTTTTCACCCCACCTGTTCGCACTATGCGATCGAGGCGATTCAACGCTTTGGTGCCGTGAAAGGGGCTTGGTTAGCCGGTAAACGCATATTAAAATGCCATCCGCTTCACCCGGGCGGTGAAGATCCCGTTCCTGATAAGCATAATGAGAAAAGCTAACACATGGATTCACAACGCAGTTTTCTAATAATTGCCCTGGCAATCGTCAGTTTTTTCCTCTGGCAGGAATGGCAAAAAGATTATGGCCCTAAACCGGCTGTCCCGCAGGTACAACAGCAGCAACAAGCCGCCGCTGACAGCAGTTCTGCGTCGTTATTTGTTGATAGCAACGAAGGACCACGCCAGACCGTGCAACCGGAAGCCACTGCCCGTCGGGTGAAAGTGCGTACCGACGTGCTGGAGCTGGAAATCGACACCCGTGGCGGCGATATTGTTGGCCTGACTTTACCACAATATGCCCTGACTAAAGGCAGCGCAGAACCTTACGTGTTGATGCGCCAGCTGGGTGGCTTTGAATATGTGGCCCAATCTGGTTTAACCGCCCGTGATGGTCCGGATCGTAGCGGTAGCCGCGCCCTGTACCGTACTGATGCCACTGAGTTTACCTTAAGCGGTGATACCCTGGTGGTGCCTTTATATCTGGACCACAATGGCCTGCAAATTGAAAAACGCTTTATTTTTACCGCTGGCCGTTATGATGTCCGGGTAGAATATTTGCTGGTGAACAACAGCAATGAAGTGAAAACGGTACAACCTTACCAACACCTGCTGCAAAACATCGATAACGGTGAAAGCAGCAGCATGTTTATGCCGATATACCGCGGCGCCGCCTATGGCAGCAGCAGCGAGCGCTACAAAAAGTATGATTTCAGCGATATGCAAAAGACCAACCTGGCAATTAGCACCCAGGGTGGTTGGGTTGCCATGCTGGAACACTATTTCGTTTCTGCCTGGATCCCCGATGCCAATAGCAATAACCAGCTATACAGCCTGGTGCATGGTGGCAACAAGGGCGTGATTGGTGCCCGCGGTGAAGCCGTGGATATCGATCCGGGTCAAACGCTGACCCTTAGCGCCGTGTTCTATGCCGGCCCGAAAGATCAGGATAATCTGGCACAGCTGGCGAATGGTCTGGATCTGACTGTCGACTACGGTTTCCTGTGGTTTATTTCACAACCACTGTTCTGGTTACTGACCTTTATCCAGGGCTTTGTTGGCAACTGGGGTGTCGCCATTATCATCATCACCCTGATTGTGAAGGGCCTGATGTATCCGCTGACCAAGATCCAATACGAGTCCATGGCCAAGATGCGCAACCTGAAGCCGAAGATTGAAGAGCTGCAGGCGCGCTACAAAGATGATCGCCAGAAGATGGGCCCGGCGATGATGGAACTGTATCGCAAAGAAAAAGTAAATCCGATGGGCGGTTGCTTACCGATGCTGATCCAGATGCCAATTTTCCTGGCGTTATACTGGGTATTTGTCGAGAGTGTCGAGTTACGTCACGCCCCCTTTATGCTGTGGATCACTGACCTGTCGGCAAAAGACCCACTGTATGTGTTGCCGGTACTCTTTGGTATCAGTATGTTCCTGATGCAAAAGCTGACGCCGATGCAGGTAACAGATCCGCTGCAACAGAAGCTGATGATGTGGATGCCGGTAGCGTTCTCAATCTTCTTCTTCTGGTTCCCAAGTGGTCTGGTACTGTACTGGTTAGTCAGTAACCTGATTTCGCTGGCTCAGATGCTGTATATCTATAAAGGTATGGAAAAGAAAGGCATACATACCCGTAAAGCCTAATCTGCTTCCACAGTATCAGTAATCCTAGAGCCTGTTAGCTATGTCTGACAGGCTTTTTTGTTTAACCGAGGTCAAGATGTTTAGTACCGATACCATTGCCGCAGTCGCCACCGCCCCCGGACGGGCCGGTGTTGGCATTATCCGGATCTCCGGCCCGGACTGTAAAACCGTGGCCGCTGCTATCCTAAAACGCCTGCCTAAACCACGCTATGCGGAATACTTGCCGTTTTTCGCAACAGACCAGGTACTGGACCAGGGCATCGCCCTGTACTTCCCCGGCCCAAATTCCTTTACCGGTGAAGATGTGCTGGAGCTGCAGGGCCATGGTGGTCCGGTACTGCTGGATATGTTACTGCGCCAGGTCTTGCAGACGCCAAATGTGCGGATCGCCCGCCCCGGTGAATTTTCTGAGCGCGCCTTTTTAAATGACAAGCTGGATTTGGCACAAGCCGAAGCCATCGCCGATCTGATTGACGCCAGCAGCGAGCAAGCCGCACGCAGCGCCATGCAATCGTTACAGGGTGAGTTTTCCAAGCGCATTCATCAGCTGGTCGAGAAAGTGATTCACCTGCGGATGTATGTCGAAGCCGCCATTGACTTCCCGGATGAAGAAATCGATTTCTTGTCTGACGGCAAGGTTGCCGCCGATCTGGCCGAGATTATCGACGATTTGGCACAGGTCAGAAAACAAGCCACCCAGGGCAGTATTCTGCGCGAAGGCATGAAAGTGGTCATCGCCGGGCGACCCAATGCCGGTAAGTCCAGCTTACTGAATGCCCTCGCCGGCCGCGAAGCGGCTATAGTGACCGAGATTGCCGGCACCACCCGCGATGTACTGCGCGAACATATTCATATCGACGGTATGCCGCTGCATATTATCGATACCGCCGGCTTACGTGATACCGAGGATCAGGTAGAGCAAATCGGCATTGCCCGTGCCTGGCAGGAAATTGCCAAGGCGGATCGGGTGCTGTTTATGGTCGACAGCACCACCACTGCTGATACCGATCCTCATGTTATCTGGCCGGAGTTTATCGATCGCCTGCCGCCAGGTTTAGGCATTACCGTGATCCGCAACAAGGCCGATCTGACCGGCGAAAGTCTGCAACCGGACGAACAGGCCGCCGTGCCTGTCTATCCGCTATCCGCGAAAACCGGTGCCGGTATCGATGCGCTGCGTGAACATCTGAAACGTTGTATTGGCTTTGATGCCAGTACCGAAGGCAGCTTTCTGGCCCGCCGTCGCCATTTAGATGCGCTGAACCGCGCCGCTGAGCATCTGGCAATAGGCCAGGAGCAACTGCATAGCTTTATCGCCGGCGAAATTCTGGCCGAAGAGCTGCGGCTAAGCCAACAGCACCTGAATGAAATTACCGGCGAATTTAGCTCGGATGATTTACTGGGGCGGATATTTTCCAGTTTTTGTATCGGAAAATAGTACGGTAAATAGCATTAAGCCACTACTGCAGCTGCGCTAAGGTCTGGTCAGTGCGTTTTAACCAATACAGCAAGAGTGCAGACAGCGCAACAAAACCAGCCGCCAGCAGCAAACCGGGTTGATAGGAACCAGTGGCTTTGGCCAGAACGCCGGTAATGGCCGGTGCAATAACCTGGGCTAAGCCATAGGCCAGCGTTAATTTTCCCATTAACCGCGCTGGCTTGGTCGGGTATAAACGCCCGGCCATGGTCAGTACTAAGCTGACGACCCCGATAAAGGTCGCGCCAAACAGCGCAGCACTAAATAGTACGGGCCAAAGTCCGGGCACAGTCAGCGGCAAAACGATAGCAAGGGTTTGTAATAGCAGCGCCAGAATAATTGCATTCAGAAAACCGAGACCTCTGGCCAGTAAATCCCACACTAATACCGCTGGCGCCGCCGCCAAGCCCAACAGCACAAAAGCCAGATTGCCGCTGCCTGTGAGTCCCGGCAGTCGTTCAACGATAGTAACAATAAAGGTTGCAGTGACAACATAGCCATAGCCGGCACCAAAATAACTGAATAACATCAGACGGATAAAACGACTGCCCGGCTCAGGCTGCATAGCAGTCTGTTGCTGACTGGTATCGGTCAAAACCGGCGGCGGTAACCAGCGCCAGGCCGGTACCGCCAGCGCTACGCCGAGTAAGGCTAATAAATACCACTGCTGCCGCCAGTCAAAATCCAGCCAGAGCATCAGCTCAACCGCCAGTGCAGCAAGAGCAATCCCCAGCCCCAACCCGGCAAAATGAACCCCAAGCTCGGCTCTTAGCTTATGCTGCAATAACCAGTGCAGGATCAAGCCGGAGGCAATCAGCATCGAACCGGCACTGCTAAGCCCGGCCAGATAGCGCCAGAATGCCCAGAGCCAGATATTTTCCGTTAGTGCCATACCCAAGGTGCTGATAATCGCTAACAGCAAACCAAAGCGATACAGGCGGTCTTTTAGTGCCAGTGAGTTCAGGCTGGCCGCCAATAAGGCACCGCTCATATAACCAAGGTAATTTACCGCGGCCAGATAACCGCCACTGGCGTCATCCAGCATACTTTGTTGCTGCATCAGTGGCAGTAAGGGGGTATAGGCGAAACGTGCCACTCCGAGACAGAGTAACTGACTGAAAAAGCCGGCCAGCAGAACTTTCAGGCGTAATGGCAGCAAAAGGAAGTCGCTAAGATCCTGGTAAACAGGATCTTAGCTTAGGCGATCCAAGATCCGCTGGCTATGCGCCGATAGTCTTAGTGCGGTATCGAATTAACGCGCATAGGTCGCGGTAAGGGTCGCTTTAGCCAATGCCATCGCATTTAGCATAAAGCCGACAACCGCCGCACTGGCGCCATCCGGGGCGGGTAAGGTTTCTTCCGGTAAGGCCCAGACCGTAAACTGATAGCGGTGCATACCATGACCTTCCGGTGGGCAGGCGCCACCAAAGTCTTTACTACCATAATCGTTGGTAAAACTGCGGCTACCCGGCGGTAAGCTGCCTTTACCGGCACCACGCGGCAAACCGGTAGCGGCCGCCGGAATATCGCTAACCAGCCAATGCCAAAAACCCGAACAGGTCGGCGCATCCGGATCAAACACCGTTACCGCAAAACTCTTGGTACCTTCAGGTGCATTCTGCCAGTTCAATGCCGGCGAAATATTGGCGCCGCTACAACCAAAACCATCAAATTCCTGATCTTTTGCCATAAAATGGCCTTCTTGCAGATCCGGACTACTCAGACTAAAACGGATGTTACTCATCATTCTCTCCCAGGTTTAGAGGCTGGCCTTACCTTACGCCGCGACAAGACGCAGATCAAGAGATCCGGCCAACGCCGGTAGTAAGTGGCCACTTACTTTCAACTGTAACGCTGTAGCCATTGATAGAATTGCGCCTTAGGTAAAGCACCAGCTTGCTGTGCCAGCACCTTCCCCTGGTGGATCAGCATAATGGTCGGGATCGAACGAATGGCAAAGCGCGCTGCCAGACTTTGCTGTTGTTCGGTATCGACCTTGCCGAAACGAAAGCGCGGCTCCAACTCTGCAGCGGCAGAAGCAAATACCGGTGCAAAACTGCGGCACGGACCACACCAGCTGGCCCAGAAATCCAGCACCAACGGCAGCTCAGACTTTTCAGCATGGGCGGCAAAATTCGCTGCCGTCAGTTCCAGCGGCTGGCCGCTGAACAAGGCATGTTTACATTTACCACAACGGCCGTCCTGCAGCGGGCGATCGGCAGGTAAGCGGTTGAGCGCATGGCAATGGGGGCAGGCAATAATCATCGGCAGTCTCCGCAACAGGTGATAGTGCAGATATAAGGTGATCGGACACAAATTTAAAGACGCGATAACCTACAACAGGCAGAAAAAAGCCCCGGCAGGCGGGGCTTGAACAGTTAAGTTATCGCAAAGGGATTATTCACGCGGTTTGCGTGGAGCCCGTGGCGCGGCACCCGGACGCGGGCCAGGGCCGGAACGGCGTTCACCAGCCGGTGCAGCACCGGTATCGACGGTAATATTCAGTTTTTGCTTACGCACATACACCTTTTTCAGATGCTGGAAAATCTCATTCGGAATATTCGCCGGCAGCTCAACAGTACTGAAATGGTCAAACAATTTGATATTACCGATAAACTGGCTATCAATATTGGCTTCGTTGGCGATAGCACCCACGATATCACCGGCGCGCACACCGTGCTCTTTACCTACTTCAATGCGGTAAGTGTTGTAATCACCCTGCAGCTCTCGACGCTGACGCGGACCGCGCTCTGGCCGATCACCGGCCGGACGGTCGCCAAAGCTACGCTCCGGACGATCACGGCGCTCACCACCACGATCATTGCGTTCAGCGCGGGCATGCGGCTGACGTAATTCCGGGAACTGTTTAGCCACATTTAACGGCTGATCTTTCTGTGCCAGATATAACAGTGCGGCCGCCATATCAGCATCAGTGGTTTCCAGCTTGTCACGCCAGTCGTTAATTAAATCAACAAAGAAACTCAGATTCTGGGTTTCAATGGTTTGCGCCAGTTGGGCACGGAAGCTTTCAATCCGTTTTTGCTCAATCACCTGACCAGTTGGCAGGTTCATTTGCTCGATCGGCTGCTTGGTCGCATATTCAATAGTGCGCAGTAAACGACGCTCGCGTGGCGACACAAACAAAATCGCCTTACCTTCACGGCCGGCACGACCGGTACGGCCGATACGGTGTACATAGGCTTCGCTGTCATAAGGAATATCGTAGTTCACTACCAGGCTGATACGCTCTACATCTAAACCACGGGCGGCAACGTCAGTGGCGACGATAATATCCAGCTGACCGGCTTTCATGCGGCGGATGGTTTGCTCACGGTGTGCCTGATTCATATCACCATTTAAACAGGCTACCGCATAACCGCGGGCACCCAGTTTTTCAGCAATTTCTTCGGTAGCACTTTTGGTACGCACAAAGACAATACTGGCATCATACTCTTCACCTTCCAGCAGCCGGGTTAACGCATCCAGCTTCTGGTTGGCATCCAGCATCACAAAGCGTTGTTCAATCCGCTCCACTGTGCTGGTTTTCGAGGCGATCTTAATTTCTTCGGCATTGGTTAGATGCTTCTGGGCAATAGCGCGGATCGGGGCTGGCATTGTCGCAGAGAACATCGCCACCTGACGACCGGCAGGCGTCGCATCCATAATGGTTTGCACATCATCGATAAAGCCCATCCGCAACATCTCATCGGCTTCATCCAGCACGATAGCACGTAGCTTATCCAGTTTCAGGGTGCCACGATCCAGGTGATCCAGGATCCGGCCCGGTGTACCGACAATAACTTGTGAACCGCGTTTCAGCGATTTCAACTGATTGGTATAGCTCTGGCCACCGTATAACGGCAACACATGAAAGGCTGGCATATAGCGGGCATAAGCCTGAAAGGCTTCGGCGACCTGGATCGCCAGCTCGCGGGTTGGCGCCAGTACCAGAATTTGTGGATCATTCTGCGCCGGATCTAACCGGGCTAATAATGGCAGGGCAAAGGCGGCGGTTTTACCGGTACCGGTTTGCGCCTGGCCAAGGACATCCTCGCCAGCTAATAATTTGGGGATGGCAGCCGCCTGAATTGGCGATGCGGTTTCATATCCAAGTTCGGTGACAGCACGTACCAGGGGCTCCGGCAGCATTAGCTGGGAAAATGACATAGAGTCAGACATACTTTGTTTTAACCTCAATAACACGCAGGCTCAGTGGTCGTGCAATTGTCGTTTCTACTATGCCTGCAATGCAGTAAAAACGCGAAATCGAATAAACAGCGCTAGCGTTATTCAATTTTATTCCAGTAGTATAGCCAATCATTTCACTGGCAAGAGGCACAAATGATCGAAATCCTCGTCGGCAGCCAAATGGGCGCAGCGGAATATGTGGCAGAACAAGTTGCTGAAACACTGGTACAAGCGGGCTATGACGTTACAACGCATCTGAAACCCGAACTCAATCAGCTAAACCAGCATGCTATCTGGTTAGTGATTACATCCACCTATGGCGCAGGAGATCTGCCTGATAATATTCAACCCTTTGCGGATCAATTAGCACAAGATCAGGGCGATCTTACCACACTTTCTTATGCTGTGATCACTTTAGGTGATTCCAGTTACGATACTTTTTGTCTGGCAGGGGCGAAAATCGCCGCGCTACTGCAACTAAAGGGCGCACGTTGTCTGTTACCTGGGCTGGATATTGATGCTCAGGATCCAGAGCTACCAGAAGATCAAGCCTTGGTCTGGCTTCCACAATTTATCAACAGCTTATCCGGATCCACAGGCGCAGAAAACGCCTGACGATCCCAACTTAGGATCCGGCAAAACCCTATCAGCCCTGGCTTTGCCGATCTTATGATCCTGTTATCCTCAAATTACCCACAAAGAATACCAATTCGCTAGCCACCTGTTGATAACCGTGCTGTTTACTGCCTAACAAGCTGTATTTATCCAAAATATAACTTTATTTAAAAGCGACTATGTGGATAAGTAAGGATCTTATCCAAGGGTTAGACCCGCTCAGATCCAAGCTTGATCACAGGATCTGATCCTTAATAAGCTACTGATCCTTTTTATAAAAAATGCCTTATCCACCGCAAAGCCCTTAGCTAATAAGAGTAATAACAGAAAAGATCTAAAAAGATCCTATATATATTAATCGGGATCCCGATCCGGTTTTAGCCATTTCACTCCGATGCGGATCAGGCTACAATATGTGCCCTATTTTTTATTGGTAACAGATCGAGGCAAGCATGCTCTATCAGGAATCTTTCGATGTGATCGTCGTTGGCGGTGGCCATGCAGGTACTGAAGCCGCGCTGGCTGCAGCTCGCACCGGTTTGTCTACCTTATTGCTGACACACAATATTGAAACCCTGGGTCAAATGTCCTGTAATCCGGCCATTGGCGGTATTGGTAAAGGCCATCTGGTAAAAGAGATTGATGCCTTAGGTGGCGCTATGGCCATTGCAGCAGATAAAGGCGGGATCCAGTTTCGTACCCTGAACAGCTCAAAAGGCCCGGCAGTCAGAGCCACCCGTGCCCAAGCTGATCGCCAGTTATACCGTGCTGCAATTCGCCAAATGCTGGAAAACCAGCCCAATCTGAAAATCTTCCAGCAAGCCTGTGATGATCTGATCGTAGAGCAGGATCAGGTCAAAGGCGTGGTTACCCAAATGGGTTTACGCTTTGAAGCCAAGTCAGTAGTACTGACAGTCGGCACCTTTTTAGGTGGTCAGATCCATATTGGTTTAGAGCAGTTTGCCGGTGGCCGAGCCGGTGATCCGCCGTCGATCGCCCTGGCCAGACGTTTACGTGAGCTGCCATTTCGGGTAGATCGCTTAAAAACCGGTACCCCACCCAGAATCGATGCCCGTTCCGTGGATTTTTCTGTGATGCAGGCACAACCTGGTGATACCCCTACTCCGGTATTCTCATTTTTAGGCAAGCAAAGCGATCATCCGATACAAATCCCTTGTTTTATTACCTACACCAACGAACAGACGCATCAGGTGATCCGCGATAATCTGGATCGCTCACCTATGTATACCGGTGTTATTGAAGGCATAGGGCCACGTTATTGCCCATCGATTGAAGATAAGGTCATGCGTTTTGCTGATAAAGATAAACATCAGATCTTTATCGAGCCAGAGGGCCTGACGACCCACGAATTGTATCCAAACGGTATCTCCACCAGTTTGCCTTTTGATGTACAGCTGTCGATCGTGCGTTCAATCAAGGGTATGGAAAATGCCTACATTACCCGGCCAGGCTATGCCATTGAGTATGACTTCTTTGATCCACGCGATCTGAAAGCGACGCTGGAAACCAAATTTATTAAAGGATTATTCTTTGCCGGCCAGATCAATGGCACAACCGGCTATGAAGAAGCTGGCGCGCAGGGTCTGCTGGCTGGTGTTAATGCCGCCCTCTATGCCAAAGAACAGGAGGGTTGGTCACCCAGCCGCGATCAGGCGTATCTCGGCGTACTAGTTGACGATCTGACCACCTTGGGTACCAAAGAACCGTACCGGATGTTTACCAGCCGTGCTGAGTACCGGCTGATGTTACGTGAAGATAATGCCGATGCCCGCTTAACTGCCAAGGGCCGCGAACTGGGCTTGGTTGATGATATCCGCTGGACAGCCTTTAACCAGAAAATGGAACAGATCGAACTGGAGCGGCAGCGCTTACGGCAAAGTTGGATCCATCCGCAACATCCAGCCTTAGCAGAGGTTAATACGTTACTGAAAACACCTCTGACCCGAGAAGCCAGCCTGGAAGAATTGATCCGTCGCCCGGAAGTCACCTATCAGCAGCTACTGGCCATTGATAGCTTAGGCCCGGTACTGGCGGATCCGGTAGCGGCAGAGCAGGTTGAGATCCAGATCAAGTACGAAGGCTATATCAACCGGCAACAGGATGAGATCGCCAAACAACAGCGTAATGAAGAAACGCGGCTACCGGCTAAGTTTGATTACAGCCAGGTAAAAGGGTTATCAAACGAAGTGGTCACCAAATTAAATCAAACCCAGCCGGAGACGGTAGGGCAAGCATCACGGATCTCCG
Organism: Alishewanella sp. HH-ZS; assembly: GCF_001704375.1. Classification (NCBI taxonomy): domain Bacteria; kingdom Pseudomonadati; phylum Pseudomonadota; class Gammaproteobacteria; order Alteromonadales; family Alteromonadaceae; genus Alishewanella; species Alishewanella sp. HH-ZS. Next base: position 20,497 of record NZ_LZEJ01000017.1, read on the forward strand.
GTATTACCCCGGCGGCGATTTCGTTATTACTAGTTTATCTGAAAAAGCAGGGTTTACTGCGTAAAACCGCTTAAGCGGAATTAAGGATCTATGGCTGAGTTGTTATCTAGGTTGCGCACTCTGGTCGCGCAAAGTGATTTAACCTTATCAGAGACACAGTTAGCGCAATGTATTCAGTATGTTACGCTATTAGATAAGTGGAATAGCGCCTATAACCTGACATCAGTCCGGGATCCGGAAGAGATGCTGATCAAACATGTGTTGGATAGTCTGGTAGTAGCCCCTTTTCTGATTGGCCAGCATTTTATCGATGTCGGTACCGGACCGGGGTTACCCGGGGTGTTGTTGGCAATCTATTACCCGGAAAAGCAATTTACCTTGCTGGATAGTCTGGGTAAGCGGATCCGATTTTTAAATCAGGTGAAAATGCAGTTGCAGCTGCAGAATATCCACCCGCTGCAAAGCCGGGTTGAAGATCATCAACCGCTGCAGGGTTATGACGGTGTGATCAGCCGGGCATTTGCCTCTTTGAATGATATGCTGAATTGGTGCCGGCATTTACCGACACCAGACGGCCGCTTTTTCGCCATGAAAGGGGCAGCGGTGCAAGAAGAAATTGCAGCTTTGCCGGATTTTGTTAAAGTAGACGCCATCCATCCGTTGCAGGTACCGCAACTGGATGCGCAGCGGCATCTTGTGGTGCTGAGCAAAGCCTAGCAAGCAAAGTCTGAACAGCAAGAGGGAAGCCGTGGGCAAAGTCATCGCAATCGCAAACCAAAAAGGTGGAGTGGGTAAAACAACCACTGCGGTGAATCTGGCTGCCTCAATGGCGGCCACCAAGCGCCGGGTGTTGTTGATCGATCTGGATCCGCAGGGTAACGCCACCATGGGCAGTGGTGTTGATAAATACGAACTGGCTGCCACCGCCTATGAATTACTGATTGATGAAAAACCGCTGGCGGAAGTCGTGGTAAAAGACACCAGCGGCGGCTATCACCTGGTTGGCGCTAACTCCGATGTCACTGCGGCTGAAGTCCGGCTAATGGATGTGTTTGCCCGCGAATTACGTTTGCGTAACGCCCTGAAAGCTTACAAAAACAGTTACGACTATATTTTTATCGACTGTCCGCCCTCGCTGAATATGTTAACCGTGAATGCAATGTCAGCCGCTGACAGTGTGTTAGTACCGATGCAATGCGAATACTTTGCACTGGAAGGCTTAACGGCGCTGGTCGATACCATCAACAAACTGGCCTCAGTGGTTAATCCGGAACTGAAAATCGAAGGCATACTGCGCACCATGTACGATCCGCGCAACCGGCTCGCCAACGATGTTTCCGAGCAGTTAAAGCAGCATTTTGGTGACAAAGTCTACCGCGCGGTGATCCCGCGTAATGTGCGGCTGGCCGAGGCGCCCAGTTTTGGCGCGCCGGTGATGTATTACGATAAAAGCTCTACCGGTGCCAAAGCATATCTGGCGCTGGCCGGTGAAATTCTGCGTCGTTCCGAAAAGAAAAAGCCTGTTGCCGGTGCGGTCGCTCAGTAACAGCATATAAGGATTATTTAATCGCATGTCTTTGAAAAAACGTGGTTTAGGTCGTGGACTTGATGCGCTGCTGACTGCCAGTAAACCTGCCGCTGCCGCCCCTGCCCGCGAACATTCGGAGCTTCAAAAGATCCCGGTTGAGTTTTTACAGCCCGGTAAATATCAGCCTCGCAAAGATATGTCGCAGGATGCGCTGGAAGATCTGGCCAATTCAATTAAAGCCCAGGGTGTTATCCAACCGATAGTGGTGCGGCCCTTGGCTGAAAACCGCTATGAAATTATTGCCGGTGAACGGCGCTGGCGGGCATCGCAGCTGGCGCAACTGGCCGAGGTGCCTTGTTTGATCAAGGATGTGCCGGATGAAGCCGCAGTCGCCATAGCGCTGATTGAAAATATCCAGCGTGAAGATCTGAACGCCATGGAAGAAGCCGTGGCGCTGCAGCGCTTACTGACCGAATTTGAATTAACCCACCAACAAGTCGCTGATGCGGTCGGTAAATCCCGCGCCGCAGTGAGTAATCTGTTACGGCTAAATCAGTTAAACGACGATGTGAAACTACTGCTGGAGCATGGCGATATCGAGATGGGGCATGCCCGTGCGCTGTTAGCACTGGACGGTGATGCCCAGTCTGACGCTGCCAGATTGGTGGCAGCAAAGCAGCTGACAGTGCGCGATACCGAAAATCTGGTGCGCCGCATTCTGGAGCCGGCACCGGCGAAAACGCCGCGTGAAAAGGATCCGGATGTTGCCGCGCTGGAGCTGAAACTGAGTGAACATTTTGCGGCACCGGTACAAATTGATTACAACAAGAAAGGTAAAGGCAGTTTACTGATCAGCTATAACAGTCTGGATGAACTGGACGGCATTTTGCAGAAACTGAAAGCCCAGCAAAACGACTAGTGGCGTTCTGTTTACAAATCAGCGACAGGACTATAGTTGTAGCCGCTTTTTGTTGCAAAACAAGGCCAGTTCAGTATACTTGCCGCAGTTTTTTTGCCCTGATTAAATGGCAAATTGTGAAACTGGAGTTGTAATGCAACCAGAACCGCAACAAGTTAGACTTGCTGCTTACAAGCTAGTCCTTTTTCAATTTGTTGTAGCGGCTTTTGCGGCTCTGCTTTTTGCGTTATACAGTGATGCTCTCGCTGCTTTATCTGCCTTGAAAGGTGGTATTATTGCAGCAGTAACAAATTTAGTTTTTGCGTTGATTGCCTTTAGCAAATTTGCACTGAGCAACGCACAACAAGCGAAAATGGCTCTGGTAAAAGGGCATTCGTTTAAACTTATTTTAACCATTGTCTTGTTTGTCATTGTATTAAAACAAGAGGTTGCAGCCAGTGCTTTTATCATTGGCTTTAGCTTAGCAACCGTGGCGCAATGGTCCGCAGCAGTTTTTTTTAAACATTAAAGTTAGGATGAAAAATGGCTGATAGCAACATTTCCGTCCAAGGGTATATTAATCACCACCTTAGTGATTTAACTATCGGTGAAGGCTTTTGGGCCGTCAACGTTGGTTCACTTGGATGGTCAATTATCCTAGGTACGATATTTATTATTTCATTCGCTTGGGTGGGCCGTCGGGCTACTGCAGGTGTACCTGGTAAATTCCAATGTTTTGTAGAGATGATCGTTGAGTTCGTCGGCAAAAACGTTAAGGAAACCTTTCATGTAAAAGACAAGTTAATAGCACCTATCGCATTAACTATCTTCATGTGGATATTCTTAATGAACCTGATGAAACTAGTACCAGTGGATTGGTTTCCAGTTGTCGCGGGTTTCTTCGGTGTGATGTTTTACACTCCGGGTTTACCTGAATATGCTGCTGATTACAGCTTTTTAGAGCAAATTATGGCACATAAGTGGAGCTACATGAAAATTGCTCCTACGACAGACGTGAATATCACCTTAGGTTTAGCTCTAGGCGTATTTATTCTAATTCTTGGTTACTCAATCTATTACAAAGGTTTAGGTGGTTTTGCCAAAGAATTATCTTTTACACCATTTAATCACTGGTCGTTAATTCCTTTTAACCTAGTATTAGAGTTAGTAACCTTATTGGCTAAGCCCATTTCCTTAGGTTTACGTTTATTCGGAAACCTATATGCTGGCGAAGTTATTTTCTTACTTATCGCTTTAGTAGGCTTAGCACAATTACCGTTACACTTTGTATGGGCTGTGTTCCATATCTTAGTAATTGTTTTACAAGCCTTTATCTTTATGATGCTCACGATAGTTTACTTGAGCATGGCAGCAGAAAAGCATTAATAATTTTTGTTTTAACCTTTAACATTAAACTTGGAGATACAACATGACAATTGAAATCGCAACCTTGTTCGCTGTAGCCATTATCCTGTCTACTGCTGCCATCGGTACTGCAATTGGTTTCGCCTTAATGGGTGGCCGTTTTCTGGAAGCTTCTGCTCGTCAACCAGAAATGGCTCCACAGTTACAAACTAAAATGTTCATCCTTGCAGGTCTGATCGATGCGATCTCTATGATCGGCGTTGGTGTTGCCTTATTACTGTTATTCGCAAACCCGTTCGTAGGTTAATTTGAGTCCCCAATAACGTAATTTTTAAGGAGGCTCGTTGTGGATATTAACGCAACCCTATTAGGTCAGTCGATTGCAATGGCCGTATTTGTGTGGTTTACACTGAAATTTGTGTGGCCACCAATCAATGCAGCGATTGAAGAGCGCCAGAAAAAAATAGCAGATGGTTTAGCCGCGACTGATCGTGCAGAAAAAGATCTGCACTTAGCGCAAGATAAAGCTAAAGAATATCTGCGTGAGGCAAAAGAACAGGCTTCAGCCATTATCGAACAAGCGCGTAAGCGTGAAAGCAAGATGATTGATGAAGCGGTTGCCAAAGCCAATGCTGAGCGTGAGCAAATTCTTGAACAAGCTCGTGCTGAAGTTGAAGCGGACCGTAGCCGTTTACGCGAAGAATTGCGTAAACAAGTTGCCTCTCTGGCGGTAGCAGGTGCTGAACGCATTCTGCAACGCGAAATTGATGACGCTGCTCACAGCGACATTTTGGAAAAATTGGTTCAGGAATTGTAATAGGAGCGGGCTATGTCTGATATGACGAATATTGCTCGTCCTTATGCAAAGGCGGCTTTTGAGTATGCTGTTGAACAGAATACTCTAGCCGCTTGGCAACAGATGTTAGCCTTTGCAGCAGAAGTTGCAAGCGACGCTAATATGGTTGCCTTCTTGCGTAGCAACACTACCGCAACTGCTCAAGCTGAGCTTATGAAGGAAATTTGTGGTGAGTACTTAGACAGTGCTGCCCATAATCTAATTCATGTAATGGCTGAAAATCAGAGATTGCTCGCTTTACCAGCAGTGTTTGCTAGATTCACTGAACTGAAAAGTGAATATGAGCGTGAAGCAGTTGTAGAAGTCACGTCTGGCACTGAATTGAATGCAGCGCAACAAGAAAAACTTGTTGCGGCGTTGTCTAAACGTCTTGATCGTAAAGTTAAATTACTTTGCAGTGTAGATGCTTCAGTCGTGAGCGGTATGATAATTAAAGCGGGTGACATGGTTATTGATGGTACGGTCCGAGGTAAATTGGATCGTCTTGTTACCGCGCTACAGTCCTAATTGGGGAATAGAGTATGCAACTGAATTCCACTGAAATATCCGAACTGATCAAACAACGTATTGCTCAGTTTGATGTGGTCAGCGAAGCTCGTAATGAAGGTACTATCGTTCAGGTAACTGACGGTATCATTCGCATCAATGGCCTGGCAGACTGTATGCAAGGCGAGATGATTGAGCTTCCTGGCAGCCGTTATGCTATCGCACTGAACTTAGAACGTAACTCAGTGGGCGCGGTAGTAATGGGTCCGTATGCGGATCTGACGGAAGGCACTAAAGTTAAAAGCACTGGCCGGATCCTGGAAGTTCCAGTAGGTCCTGGTCTGTTAGGCCGCGTAGTAAATACGCTGGGTGCCCCTATTGATGGTAAAGGCCCAATCGATGCTGCTGGCTATGAGCCGGTAGAAAAGATTGCACCGGGCGTAATCGACCGTCAATCGGTAGACCAGCCAATGCAAACCGGTTACAAATCGGTTGATGCGATGATTCCAATCGGCCGTGGTCAACGTGAATTGTTGATCGGTGACCGTCAGACCGGTAAAACGGCACTGGCGATCGATGCCATCATCAACCAGAAAGGTACAGGCGTTAAGTGTGTTTATGTCGCTGTAGGTCAAAAGGCTTCTACCATCGCTAACGTAGTACGTAAGCTGGAAGAGCACGGCGCCCTGGCCCACACTATCGTTGTGGTTGCGTCAGCGTCTGAAGCTGCTGCCCTGCAGTTCCTGGCACCCTACTCTGGCTGTACCATGGGTGAATACTTCCGTGACAACGGTCAAGACGCTCTGATCGTATACGATGACCTGTCGAAGCAAGCTGTAGCTTACCGTCAGATCTCGTTACTGTTACGTCGTCCACCAGGCCGTGAAGCTTACCCAGGTGACGTATTCTATCTTCACTCTCGTCTGCTGGAGCGCGCATCACGCGTTAATGCTGACTACGTAGAGCGCTACACCAAAGGTGCGGTAACAGGTAAAACCGGTTCATTAACCGCGCTGCCAATTATCGAAACCCAAGCCGGTGACGTTTCTGCGTTCGTACCTACTAACGTAATTTCGATTACTGACGGTCAGATCTTCTTAGAAACTGACTTGTTCAACGCCGGTATCCGTCCAGCGGTTAACGCCGGTATTTCGGTATCACGGGTAGGTGGTGCAGCCCAAACTAAGATCATCAAAAAGCTGGGTGGCGGTATCCGTCTGGCCCTGGCCCAGTACTCAGAACTGGCTGCGTTCGCGCAGTTCGCCTCTGACCTGGATGATGCAACCCGTGCCCAGTTAGAGCACGGTCAGAAGGTTACTGAGCTGATGAAACAGCTGCAGTACAGCCCGATGTCAGTTGCTGAGATGGGCGTGTCTATTTTCGCTATCGAAAAAGGTTTTATGAAAGACGTCGACGTGGCTAAAGTCCTGGACTTTGAAGCCGGTTTGATTGCCTTTATGAAAGCCGAACACGCTGAGCTGATGGCTGAGATCGACAAAACCGGTAACTACAACGACCAAATCGAGTCTACGTTTAAAGCCGCTATTGAGAAATTCAAGGCAACGCAGACCTGGTAAGCAATGTGGGTGGCCTGTGCCACCCCATTCGTTGAATAAATCGGAGATACAGTCATGGCCGGTGGTAAAGAGATAAAAAGTAAGATCGGGAGTATTAACAATACTCGCAAGATCACCAGTGCTATGGAAAAAGTTGCGGTCAGTAAAATGCGCAAAGCGCAGGACCGCGTGGCTGCAACTCGCCCATACGCTGAAGGTATGCGCAAAGTGATCGGTAACGTGGCACAAGGCTCGCTGGAATATCGCCATCCGTATTTAGCGGAGCGCGAAGTTAAGCGGGTTGGTTACATCGTTATTTCAACCGACCGTGGTCTTTGCGGTGGCCTGAACACCAACGAGTTTAAGAAAGTTGCTATTGAGCTGAAAAGCTGGAAAGAAAAAGGCGTGGATACCGAATTTGCCATCATTGGTAACAAGGCTGCGGCGTTCTTTAAGCGGTTTGGTGGTAAGGTAGTAGCTGCCCAGGCCGGTTCAGGTGATGTACCACGGCTGGCGGACGTGATTGGTTCGGTACAGGTCATGCTGAAAGCATTTGACGAAGGCCGGATTGACCGCTTATTCCTGGTGTACAACAAGTTTGTTAACACCATGAAGCAAGAGCCAGTGATCGATCAACTGTTACCTCTGCCAAAAACAGACCTCGCGAAGCGTGAGCACAGCTGGGATTATATTTACGAGCCGGATCCAAAACCTATCCTGGATATGTTGCTGTCTCGTTATATTGAATCGCAAGTGTACCAAGGCGTTGTAGAAAATTCTGCCAGTGAACAGGCAGCACGGATGGTGGCGATGAAGGCCGCAACCGATAACGCCGGAAACCTGATGGATGACCTGAAGTTGGTTTACAACAAGGCACGTCAGGCTGCGATTACCCAAGAGCTCAGTGAAATCGTCGCGGGCGCGGCTGCTGTAGGCTAAGGTAAAGAGTTTTGCAAAATTGAGGAAACATCATGAGTCAAGGTAAGGTCGTCCAAATCATTGGCGCCGTTGTGGATATCGATTTTCCACAAGACGCGGTACCTGGTATCTATGACGCGTTAAACGTTACCGACGGTGACCTGCAAGGTCTGGTGCTGGAAGTTCAGCAGCAGCTGGGTGGCGGTACGGTGCGTGCAATCGCGCTGGGTTCTACTGACGGTTTACGTCGTGGCACTTCAGTTACCAATACTGGTAAAGCAATTCAGGTTCCGGTGGGTAAAGCCACGCTGGGCCGTATTATGAACGTTCTGGGTGAGCCAATCGACGAAGCTGGCCCAATCGGTGAAGAAGAGCGTTGGTCAATCCACCGCGCTGCACCAAGCTACGAAGATCAGGCAGCTTCAAACGCCCTGCTGGAAACGGGTATCAAGGTTATCGACTTGGTATGTCCGTTCGCCAAGGGTGGTAAAGTTGGTCTGTTCGGTGGTGCCGGTGTAGGTAAAACTGTAAACATGATGGAGCTGATCCGGAACATCGCGATCGAGCATAGCGGCTATTCAGTATTCGCCGGTGTAGGTGAGCGTACCCGTGAAGGTAACGACTTCTATCACGAGATGAAAGACTCTAACGTACTGGATAAAGTATCGTTAGTGTATGGTCAGATGAACGAGCCACCAGGAAACCGTCTGCGCGTAGCCTTAACCGGCTTAACCATGGCAGAAAAGTTCCGGGATGAAGGCCGTGATGTTCTGTTCTTCGTTGACAACATCTACCGTTATACTCTGGCCGGTACTGAAGTATCTGCACTGTTAGGCCGTATGCCTTCAGCAGTAGGTTATCAGCCAACGCTGGCGGAAGAGATGGGTGTACTGCAAGAGCGTATCACCTCAACTAAGACCGGTTCTATCACGTCAATCCAGGCCGTTTACGTACCTGCGGATGACTTAACTGACCCGTCACCGGCAACGACGTTCTCGCACTTAGATGCGACCGTTGTATTAAGCCGTAACATTGCGTCACTGGGTATTTACCCGGCGATCGACCCACTGGACTCTACCTCTCGTCAGTTAGACCCACTGGTTATCGGTAAAGAGCACTATGAAGTGGCGCGTGGCGTACAAACAGTACTGCAGCGTTACAAAGAGCTGAAAGATATTATCGCCATTCTGGGTATGGATGAACTGTCTGATGAAGACCGTACTACTGTATACCGGGCGCGTAAAATTCAGCGCTTCCTGTCACAGCCATTCTTCGTTGCTGAAGTATTCACTGGCTCACCAGGTAAGTACGTGCCGCTGAAAGAAACTATCCGTGGCTTTAAAGGCATCCTGGCCGGTGAATATGACCATATGCCAGAGCAGGCTTTCTACATGGTTGGTTCAATCGACGAAGCGATCGAAAAAGCGAAGAAACTGTAAGTTCAGGCTTTAGGAGAGCGAGATGGCGATGACAGTGCAACTGGATGTAGTAAGTGCCGAAGAAAAAATCTTCTCCGGCCTTGTCGAATCCGTGCAGGTCACAGGCAGTGAGGGCGAGTTGGGTGTGTTACCCTTTCACGCCCCTTTACTGACCACCCTGAAACCTGGCATGGTCCGTATCGTGAAGCAGTTTGGCGAAGAGCATCTGATTTATGTTGCTGGTGGTGTATTAGAAGTACAACCCGACAACATTACAGTGCTGGCCGATGTAGCGGTACGTGGCGAAGACTTAGATGAGCAGGCTGCTTTAGACGCACAAAAACGTGCTGAAGAAGCCATGCAGCATGCCAGCGCTGACTTTAATTACGCTGAGGCTGCGGCACAACTGGCGGAAGCCATTGCCCAGCTGCGCGTTATTCAGAAAATGCGGAAGAAATAAGTCTTGCGAGTTTAAAAAACCACCTGCGGGTGGTTTTTTTATATCAAAAAATTCTTTGTAACGGCCCTGTTACAACTTGTACCAAGCAGTAAACCTCCTTATAGTAAAACGGCTACGCATTCGATAATAACAAAACAGGAAAACTCACCATGCGCCTGCTAATAGCCGCACTGTTTATGCTATGCCAGTTTGGTGTAGCGGCTCAAACCCTGACCCTGGAAGATTACGCCAGACAGGCTCAGTTTCTGGAGATAAAGATCTCGCCAACCGGTAAATATCTGGCTGCAACCACGCGCAGCGATGAAGGTAATATTTACCTGCAGGTTATTGATATTAAAACTAATAAAATCCTTAGTGTTCGTCACTTTACCGGAAAGGATTCGATTGGCGCCATTAACTGGGCTAATGCTGAACGGATTTTGATTAATCTGGTACGGGACATCGGCTCGCTGGAAACCCCTGTGCCAACCGGTGAAATTTTTGCGGTTAATGCTGATGGCTCTAATCCGCGGATGTTAACCGGTTATCGGGCGGATAACGATAAAGATCCGGCGGTCGTTATTAACTATCTGCCGGCGGAAGATAACTTTGTGCTGATCGTCAGCGCTACGCCAAATAGGGTGGGCTCTTTTAGCTTAATTAAGCGGCTAAATATCGATAACGGACGTACCCGGCAGATTGCGCGGGCGCCGATGCGCTCGTCGGATATGATCACAGATGGCAATGGTGTAGCACGTATTGCGGTTGGTGTTGATCAGAATAACGATAATGAAATGGTGATGATGTATCGCAAAGACGAGCGTAGCGAGTGGCAAACCTTACGTCGCTATGGTCAACGTGATGGCAGTTTTATTCCGCTACGTTTTATGGCTGATAATGTCCGCATCCTGGGTTTAAGTGACACTCAGACTGATACTCAGGCAATCAGCATTTTTAATCCTGAAACGGGTCAGGAAGAAATCATTGCTCACCATCCTAAAGTCGATGTTGCGCCAATTTATAGTGTCCGAAATGGCCTGGTTAATGAAGTCATAGGTGCTGCCTATGATTATGATATTTATGATGAAGTGTTTTTTGCCGATGTACAAAGTCAGGAGTTCAGTACGCATTTGCAAGGATTGCGTGCAGTCTTTCCCGGCCGTCGGATAGGCATTACGTCAGGCACCCGTGACAATAGTCTGGCAATACTTTCGGTGCGCTCTGCCAACCACCCAGTGGAATTTTATATCTATGATCTAAAAAATAAGCAATTAAGTTATTTGCTTAATGCCAGTCCCTGGCTTAAAGCTGAGCAGTTGGCGCAAACCCAGGCGATTTTTTATAAGAGTCGTGACGGCCTGGATATTCACGCCATCCTAACCTTACCCAACAACAAAGAAGCCAAAAATCTACCGCTGATTATGTTACCGCATGGTGGCCCGCATGGTCCTCGCGACTACCTGGATTACGACAGTGATGCTAAGGTTTTAGCGCAACACGGTTATGCTGTTTTACAGCCTAACTTCCGTGGTTCGGGTGGTTTTGGCCGCAGCTTTTTACAGGCCGGCTATCTGAATTGGGGCACGACAATGATTGATGATATGACCGATGGCGTGTTACATCTGGTCAAACAGGGTATCGTCGACCAAAGCCGGGTATGTGCCTATGGTGGCTCTTACGGTGGGTATGCTGCTTTAATGAGTGCGGTGCGGGAGCCGGACTTATATAAATGTACTGTCGGTTTTGTTGGGGTCTTTGATTTGAATCTGATGTACACCGATGGTGATATTCCACAACGCAAAAGCGGGATTAACTATCTGGAAATGGCGATTGGCCATGATAAAGAGCGGCTTGATGCCCAGTCACCGATCAAGCACTTAGACAAGCTTAAAGCACCGGTATTTATTATCCACGGTAAGGAAGATCAGCGGGTGCCTATTATTCATGCCGAGCGTTTACGGGCCGAGCTGGAAAAGCGCAATCACCCGTTTGAGTGGTTGGTTAAAGAAAAAGAAGGCCATGGCTTTTACAAGCCGGAAAATAACGTCGAGCGCTGGCAAAAGATGTTAGCCTTTTTCGATAAGTATATTGGTGACGGCCGTGCCGCCAATTAACCAGCGATAGCTGCTATAAAGAGGGAGCCGGCAGGCTCCCTTTTTTCTGAGGGTTGGCTTACATCGCAGCCTATCCTTGTTAAAATACCGGCATCTTACACAACAGGATCGTTATTATGGGTTTAAATGTCGTCATTTTAGCCGCCGGTAAAGGCACACGGATGAAATCGGATTTACCTAAGGTATTGCACAAGGTGGCCGAGCGGCCAATGGTGCAGCATGTGATTGATACTGCCCGCGCGCTGGGCGCCGCTAAACCGCAGCTGGTGTATGGTTATGGCGCCGAGGCGTTAAAAGCGGCCATGGGCGGGCAACCACTGCATTGGGTATTACAGGCCGAACAGCTGGGTACCGGCCATGCAGTGGCGCAAGCCATCCCGAATATCGCTGACGAAGATACCGTATTAGTACTGTATGGTGATGTGCCGTTAACCCGGCTGGAAACCCTGCAGCAACTGCTGGCAGCAAAACCGGCTAACGGTTTAGCCATTCTTACCGTTAATCTGCCGAACCCAACCGGCTATGGCCGTATTGTGCGCGAAAACGGCAAGGTCGTCGGTATTGTCGAGCAAAAAGATGCTTCGCCAGAACGACTGAAAATTCAAGAAGTTAACAGCGGCATTATGGCGCTGCCGGGTAAACAGCTAAAAGGCTGGCTGAGCCGGTTATCGAATAGTAATGCCCAGGGCGAGTATTACTTAACTGACGTGATTGCCATGGCGCATAGTGAAGGTGTTGAAATAGCCACTGCTCAGCCGCAAAACCCGATGGAAGTCGAGGGTGCCAATAACCGCGTGCAGTTAGCCGCCTTAGAGCGCGCCTATCAGCAACGCCAAGCCGAGGAATTAATGCTGGCTGGCGCTAACCTGCGCGATCCGGCGCGCATTGATGTGCGTGGTACGGTTGAGGTGGGTAACGATGTAATGATCGATATTAACGTAATTTTCGAAGGTAAAGTCGTGCTGGGTAAAGGCGTGACCATTGGTGCCAACTGTATTCTGAAAGACTGCACTATTGGCGATAACACCGAAGTTAAACCCAACTCGATGATTGAACAAGCCACTGTCGGCAGCGATTGCTCGGTTGGCCCTTATGCCCGGCTGCGGCCTGATTCAGTAATGCAGGATGACAGCCATGTCGGTAATTTTGTCGAGATGAAGAAAACCACCCTGGGTAAAGGCTCTAAAGCTAACCACTTAACTTACTTGGGTGATGCGGTAATTGGTAGCAAGGTTAATGTTGGTGCCGGTACCATTACCTGTAACTATGATGGCGCGAATAAATTTGTTACCACCATTAAAGACGGTGCCTTTATTGGTTCGAACAGTTCGTTAGTAGCACCCGTGACAGTTGGTGTGAATGCCACTGTCGGTGCCGGCTCAGTACTTACCCGCGATGCCGCAGACGGCGAGCTTGTGGTTGCTCGTGCTAAGCAGCGGCATATTGCAGACTGGCAACGGCCGGTGAAGTTAACGAAATAGTCCTTTCAACATCGAATGTCAGGTGCATCGCACTTGGCATTCACCGTTTCAAAATGAAATGTTTCATAAAACGATCATCTCTTTTACCTTCTTTCCTTTAAAGTTATAGCTCCCTGTATTATCTGACAGGTTTTAATTTCTATCTCTTCGGTTAATCTTTAATTGCATCTTATGGCTGCAATTCTAAATTAACTTACATTTGAGGTGATATATGAGAGAAGATAAAAAAATATCTTTAGATGAATATGGTGACATTAAAATTAATGACGAAGTTCTGAATGAGATTGCTGGCGGTGTCAACCCTGAAGATTTAGATGATGATGAGGCTAGCAATAGGGGATGTGTCGAAGTAAATAAAGGGTGTGTCATTATAAAAAAAGAAGCTTCAGAAGTTCAATAGCTCACTTTGTATATTGTGGACTGAATTTTATCAGGCCTATATTTTTGTTTGGCCTGATAACTTTTGTTGTTGCGGAGGTTTTGTGTGGAATTGATCAGTGGCTTTGATAGGAAAAAACTAGCTTCTTCATTAAGAAATGATAGATTTCATTTGATATTGTTTCCAACAGAAGAGTGTAATTTCCGATGTGTGTATTGTTATGAAGACTTTGAAATTGGTAACATGCCTCAGTGGTTAGTTGATGCTGTTAAAATTTTATTGTCCAGTAAGGTTAAAAATCTCAAAAGTCTAAACTTGTCTTGGTTTGGTGGTGAGCCTCTGGTTGCTAAGAAAATATTATTTGATATAGCAGAATATGCTTATGATTTATGTGAGAAGTATAGTTGTAAATTGCAGGGAGATTTGACTACTAACGGCTCTTTGTTGGATATAAAAACCTTAACAAGGTTAGTGGCACTTCGACAAAATAAATTCCAAATTTCTATTGATGGTGATGAAGAAGCGCATAATAAGACACGCATTACAAAGAACCAGCGAGGAAGCTTTGAAAAAATATGGCAGCGATTAATTGACGCATCAAAAACTGAACTCGATTTTATTATTACGCTGCGAGTTCATGTAACAGATCTGAATCAAGATGGAGTTGAACGTTTTCTTAAGTTGTATGATAAACATCTTGCCGCAGATACAAGGTTTTCATTGTTTTTTAAAGCGATCGAGAACCTTGGCGGAAATCAGGATAGGGTTCAAAAACTTATTGCTAAAAAAAGCTCGAAAAATTTTGTTGCCGAATTAAATGCTCGTTATTATGGTAGTGATAGTGAGCAGTCAAACTATATTTGCTACGCATCCAAGCCTAACTCCCTTGCGATACGAGCTGATGGGAATCTTAATAAATGCACTGTTGCATTGAAAGATGACATCAATCAGATAGGACGTATCAATGAAGATGGTACTTTAACGATTCAACATCAAAAAATAGGTAGCTGGATAAGTGGCTTTGACACACTGGATAAATGGCGCTTAGGTTGCCCATTAAGTTATTTCAATGCGCATCCTGAAAAAAAGAACGTGACAGTCGGGGATATCAATGTCATTCAGGTGGCGTAGCTGGTTGTGCTTTGCCTGCCTGCAAACTTTTTTTGCTTTTAGCCTGGCTAGAGCAGAGGTAGCATCCTATCAAACTGATAGCTTGGCTCAGTTTGATTATCACCGATTGATGACGGATGTTGGCCCAAGCTGGATGCGGTTATCGCCGGATCAGCAATGGGTAATGATGGCATCGGGTGCTGCATACCCATCCATTTACAGCGAAAGCAACGAAGGGCGGATCGAGCTGCTGGGTCGTGAGTTTTACGTTGATCGCCCCTTAGAGTCCGGCAGTTTTGTAACAGACAAGGTAAAACTGATCCATATCAGCACCGGGCAAAGCAAAGAGCTGAGGATACCTGAGCGGAATATCCGCGATGCGCGTTGGTCGCCAGACTCCAAAAATGTTGCTTTTGTTGGCGTTGCTGCGAATGCTTTGGATATCTGGCACTTTCAACTGTCTCAACAACAGCCTGAGCTCTGGTCGGATATAGCCGTATCCGGTCAATTAGAGGCACCATCAATTGTTTGGTTGCCTGATAGTCAAAACGTCATTCTGCGGCACAGCAGAATGCAACCTGTTGATACCTTAACGCCAGCAGCTACCCTGCAAATTGCGGATACTCAGTCGGTTCAGACGCGAGTGTATCGTAATACCCTTGATACCGATTTTAACCGGCAAAAGTTTTCTGCTTTACTGCGACAGCAAGCTGTTTTGCTTAGCAAAAACGGCGAAGTACGATCCTTGACAGCAGAGCTGTTGCTTGAGTCGATCAGTATTTCACCGGACGGTCGCTATTTACTGGTGCAACATATTTCCGATGAAGTGCAACCAGGGATCCGTTTTAATCGTCTGGCGCGGGAGTATCAAGTTGTTGACATCGCAACGGGAAACATTAGTGCAGTGTTACCCAAGCTGCAGACAGATCTGGTGCGCGCCAGGGAGCCGGATGCCGCCGCCGAGGGGGCGCGCCTAGTGCAGTGGCGGCCTGATCAACCAGCTACTTTAATTTGGGCCGAAGGCATAGAGCTGCGCGGGCATGCTGTTGATGCAAGCTATCGAGACGCTGTGTTTACCTTAGCGGCACCCTTTACTGCATCGCCAGAAGAGTTGTTTAAAACCAGCTGGCGCTTGCATCAATTGCATCTTACAGAGGGTGGACGCCTACTTTACAGTGATTTTCATTCTGGCCTCAAGCAGCTTAGATATTGGGATCTGCTATTAGGTGCCGCAGACAAACCTCAACGCTTATTGCTGCACTATGATTATACCAATAGTGCTGAATTTCCCGGTGAACTTGTCAGCCAGTTGTTACCAGATGGAAGAACGCAGTTGGTAACTAATAAGGCGCAAGCAATTTATTTTCAGGCCGATGGCCAAAACCGTTGGGGAGATGGAGCTTATCTGGTGAGGCTGGATGCTGAGTCAATGGAGCAGCAGATTGTTTTTGCAAGCAGTGACCAACAGCAACGCAGAGCACCGCTTTACCTTAGAATGCAAGATGATAAAGAATGGCTTCTACTAACTAAGGAGTCTGCACAGCGGGCACCTTCACTCTGGTTAAGCCATGGCAGTGCAGCAGAGCAACTGATTTATGACTGGCACTCTGATGCGCTTATAGCAACGCCTGAACCTCTGTTATTGGAGTTTCAGCGTGCTGACGGTGTGCAGTTATACAGCCAGCTATTTTTGCCAGAAAAGGCGGTCGATCAATTATTACCCGCGGTAATTTGGCTCTACCCCCGTGAATACCACACCCATCAGCAACAGCCAAAACCATCCCGGCAATCACTTTTTCAGCCTGTAGATCCCATGGGGCCCTTAGTTGCACTGTTGGATGGTTATGCTGTTGTTGATGCCAGTCAGGCTCCGATCATTCGGCAAGATGGGCAAGAGCCGAATGATACCTTTAGGCAGCAACAGCAACTAAATATAGATGCCTTGATAGCAGCTTTAGAGAGTACGGGCCGTATTGATAGGAACCGTTTGGTGTTGATGGGGCACTCCTATGGTGCCTTCAGCGCAGTCAGTCTGCTAACTGAGCGTAGCGATTTTCGTTGCGCCATAGCCCGCAGTGGTGCTTATAATCGCTCATTAACTCCCCTAGGATTTCAGGGTGAAAAAAGAACCTTGTGGCAGGCTCCCGATTTGTACCAGCAGCTGTCACCCTTTTTCCATGCAGATAAAGTAACAACCCCTGTATTGCTGATCCACGGTTCGGCCGACGAAAACCCAGGTACTGCGGCATTGCAATCTGAGATGATGTTTCAAGCCCTGCAAGCACAGCAAGTGCAAGCGAAGCTATTATTGCTTAATAAAGAGCGGCACGCTTACCGCTATCGTGAAACCATTGAACAGATGCTTATTGCTCAATCGGCTTGGTTAAGACAATGCGCCCAGCTTGATTGAAAAGCAGGCACTAATATCAAATCCAGATAATTCACTTGCCCTGTAAGTTTTAGCAGGTAATAATGCTGTTAAATGTATGTGTTTATTTGGATTTTATGTCTAAGGTTATCCTTGGTGAGTTTATTTTCGATAGCAGCAGTAATTTGCTGTATTGGGGCGAAACAGAGTTGGAAGCTGAGCCTAAGGTTCTGGAGCTCTTAGCGTTCCTGCTGATTCACCAGGACCGTTATGTCAGCCTACAAGAATTACACGAGCATGTTTGGGCTGGGCGTGTGGTAAGCGATACGGCAGTCCGGGGTACCATTAAAAAGCTGCGAAACCTGCTTGGCGATAGCAGTATTGATGAACCTAAATACATCAAATCACTATCAAAGCGCGGTTACAAACTGGTTTGTTATATTGCTGATGTTGTCAGTACGGCACCGACGGAATCTGCCACACCTACAGGAGTTGAAGTCGAGCTTGATCTGTTACAAGCGTCAGGTGGTTATGCTGACGTACTTCAACAGTCAGCTAGTATCCCTATCCGCTCAGGTAGAGTGCCCTCTCTGGCATTTCTGCTTTTGGTTGGTGCGGCTCTCCTGTGGTTTATATTGCAGGGGCAGCAAGATACCCCATTATTTGACGAGCCGCCGTTATCAAGTCAGCTTATCCCAACCATCGCTGGAGAAAAACGTGGTTTGGCAGTGTCCCCAGATGGCGCCTACTTGGCATTTATTGGTCGGCCAAATCAGAGTGAGCCGTGGCAAGTTTACCTGATGGATCGCCAAAACCGCGATATTCGCCTTTTATCAATAACTACCCAACAGCCTAGCTTCCTAGTATTTGAGGATAACCATTCACTGCTGCTTGTTGATCTGGTAGTAGGAAACTCCTCTATCTACCGTTTGCAGTTGGATAATAATATGCAGCTTGTGGGTGAAGACATGGTGATAGATTTTCCCCTTATATCCCACTTGGGTTTAGGGAGGGAGAAAGGCGACTGGTTAATTAATGCCACTGATGATATATACAGCACTCTGAAGCTATATCGTTGGGATGCTGGCGCTGAACAGCTACAGCTGTTGCGGGCTCGAAGTAGTGTTACCGAGCATATTTATCGGTCAACTTATTCACCCTCAGGTCGCAGGTTGGCTAGCGCTGTACTTATCAATGGTGTGGAATTTCGGCTGGAGGTGCAGGATCTTCAATCAAAACAGATTTTGTACTCAGAACAAACCACTAACTCTATTAACCGCTTGGAATGGCAGGATGATGAGTCGCTTATTTTTCTTGATGATACGCAGGGGTTAGTTTTAGTTGAACTGACATCGAATAGGCAGCGGGTTATCATGGAACATGCTGAGGAAAAAATCGAAGATTTTACACTTGCTGGATCAGGGCAAAAGTTACTCATACTACGAAACCAATCCTTGTCAGAGCCCGTGTTTTACGAGTTAGCGCTTGAGTCTGAGTTTTCTACGGAGAGGATTGTCAACGTGCCCCATGCTTTGCGGATGCTCCATTATGCCGGTATCAATCAGGGCTATTTTGGTGTTATACGACAGCAAGACCAGCGGATGTTGGTTAACTATGCTCCATTAAACAGCAATAAAGAAGTTCTTTTTGTAACAGATAAACATATAGAGATTTTAGAGCATCATCCCGCACAGAATGCATTGCTGTTGCAAGCAGGGCAGCAACTCATAGTGCTGGATCTGAATATGAGCGGGGTTGATCTAGTATCGACTTCACAAAGCTTTCTTGATAGCCATGCCGCTTTTTCGCTGGATGGCTCTCATGTCTATTACGGCCAGTTAATTGCCGGGGAATGGGAGCTGTACCAGTTTGATCGCGCTAGTCAGCGCAGTCACCTGCTTGTTAAAGGGTATCGCTCAATACGTGAAACGCCAAAGGGATTTATTGCTGCGACCGGCAAGGGAGACTTGTATCTGCTGGATCAGGAGTTGCGTCAGCTAAAATCCCTTGGTCACAGTATTAACACCGAATTTATCAGCCGCTGGTATGTTAAGCAGCAAAAACTGATTTGGAGTGATTTCGATTTAGTCTCCACATGGTTAAATCAACTGGATTTGGACAATGGAGAGTTTCAGCAACGCCGTTTTACTTATGAAAAAATGCGGCCTCGTTTTGCCATCAACCAAAATGGTAGTCATGTGCTGGGTTATAGTTTAAGATCTCGTAATTCTAATCTCTATCACGTTGATTTTCCAAGCCTTTCTAAAAAGTAATAATTTCACCACAGTAAAGCTGGTTTTTCGTTATCCCCTCGGTTCCTTTTCTTATTTATCGTGTGCTCATTACAAAAAGGAGCCTCGCTATGAAAGAAATGATATTCGCATTTTTATTGATATTGCCTTCAGTATTGTTGGTTGAAAATACTCCAAACGATGATGATAAAGCCGTTTCGCCTCTATCTTGGTGTTGGATCAATAATACTTGCAAAAACGAATAATACATCGGGGGGCATATGAGCTTCTTAGAGAAAATTCTGGTTGAATTGGAGCAGATTAAAACTCTGCGGCAGTTGGAGCGCTATTTAATTCAGTTTAGTGAATTATCCCATATCGACTGGTGCTGTTTAATGGTTCATAGTTGCAACACTGTCTATATGGGGGATGCGCCTGAAGAGGTAAAACAACAACTTACCCTGGCGGTATTAAAGCAGGTAAATCAGTGTTGTAAACCTTCCTGGTCTGGCGCAGATGAATTCAGTAAAGCGATTTTTCCGCAGACCAGCCTGCTGGTTCCTATTATGGCAACGCGCCCCGATCATGCCTGCTTAATGCTTGGCTTTGCCAAGCAAAGCATCGAGCCCAAGCTTGCACAAAAGCTAGCTTGGTTCTGGCAGGTCATTGCCTCTTATATCTACAACACTTATCGCCGTATTACGGACGATGGCGTTGTAGTTGATTTTCAATTAACCCCGCGTGAAGTTGAATGTGTCCACTGGGCAGCCCAAGGCAAAACCTCGTGGGAAATCAGCAAGATCCTTGGTATTACCGAACGGACAGTCAACTTCCATCTAAGCAATAGCATGCAAAAAACGGGTAGCTGCAACCGACAACAGCTTGTTCGTAATTGCATGAATATATTGTGATTTATCCAAAGTTATTTTTTAGCAACAAAAAAAACATGGCCTGCTGCTGGCGATAACGGATGCTTGTGGGCAGAGTTTATTGCAACTAACAAGGTTATATAGAGGTACACAATGAACGATTTATTAAAACCGGTAACACCGGCACAGCCAGTAATGGCCACTACAACCCTGGAAGGCTTTATTGAAGTTACTGCCTTAGATGAACTGGACAAAATTGTTGGCGGCTTTCTTAACCCGGACGAGATTTACATTGAGTTGGAAGAGAGTCCTGTAAGTAGCTCAATGTATTAACAACTAGGTGCTGAAACATTTGACAGGTGACAACCAGAGAAGCATGACTGATGATTGAAAGTACTAGTTTATATAGAGGATAAGCTTGATGTCTTATCAGAAACTCTTTCGCAAAGAGGCGCTTCGGCACCAGTATAAATCACAGGAATTTGGTGAGTCTGTTATCCAGCAGCCATTGCTACTTGATAAAGCCTTGCTGATTATGGTGATTGCCGTGTGTCTGTTGATGAGTTTGGCGGTTGTTTACCCCTTTGTAAGCACTGAGCGTCTAAGCCTTGAAGCGCATGAATCCAACTACTTTCCTGTTGTGTCGCCAACCCCAGTTGTGGTTGAGCGGCATTTGCATCCGGATGGAAGCCGTGTTAACCGTGAGCAGGTCATTACTCAGGTCCGGACCTTTGATGGTGTTAGCCGCCGTGAGCAAGTGGATCTGATGAGTGCCAGTGAAACCGGGGTTTACTTTTCGGTAATCAATGCTGGAACGTCCGCGCAGCCATTTCAGCCCATTGCCAAAATTTTGCGCACGAATGAAGATCATCTTTTTTTCTTTACATTAACTGGCGCAAAAGCCAAACAATTGAAGCCGGGGCAATGGGTGAAATTAACATCTGGGCATCACCAGGCCAGTGGCAAGGTCCACTCAGTCATTGGACCTTTTCAGCAAGGCAGAATCAATATCGGCATTCAGTTGCAGTCTGCCTACGATGTAGGGGTTTTGCATCCGTCAGCGGCCGTTCGGTTGGAGCTTAGTGTGAAACGGAACAATTTTTTTGCTTTGCTGCGTAAGGAAGGAGCATGAACCTCTCCGACTATATACAGTTTAGAAACCAGCAGCTACCGGTTTATTTGCAAAGTGAGGTTGCCGAATGCGGTATCACATGTATTGCGATGGTCGCTTATTATCATGGTTTTAAAACCAATATGCTGGCAATGCGGCAGAAGTACCCGGCTGGTTTGCATGGTGTGACCGTAAAGCAAATCGTGCAAATTGCCGATGAGCTAGGTTTATCTGCTCGGGTACTGAAGCTGGATTTAGGCCAACTGGCGAAAGTAAAAAAACCGGCCATTTTACACTGGAACTTCAACCACTTTGTGACTTTGGCCAAGGTTAGTGGTAAGGGCATCACCATTCATGATCCGGCGAAAGGACGGCTGACACTGGACTGGAATCAGGTATCCGAAAGCTTTACCGGCATTGTTATTGAGCTGGTTCCTTCCGCCGGCTTTGAGCGTAAAGATGAACGAGTTCGGGTACCGTTGCGTCACTTTATCGGCAAAGTGGATGGGCTCTGGTCTTCACTAGGGAAAATTTTTGTCATTGCCTTGCTGTTGCAGGGGCTATTTCTGGTGTCGCCCTATTACATACGGGTGGTGATTGACCAGGGCATAAACTCCGGCCAGGCCAGCTTGCTGTGGTCTGTTTTTATTGGCTTTTCTTTGGTACTGGTATTGTCGGTTTTAGCGCAAATTATTCGCTCTGCCGCCATTATGTACCTGGATAAAAACCTGAGTTTTCAAATCAAAGCCAACATTCAGCGCCATTTGTTGCACTTACCGCTTAGCTTTTTTGAAAGCCGCCATGTTGGGGATATTAAGTCACGGTTTGAAGCCTTTAATGAAGTGCAACGTCTGATTAGTCGTGGCTTTATTACGGCTGTGGTGGATGGTTTGCTCAGTATCACCACCCTACTGATAATGTTCCACTACAACAAGGCTCTGGCACTGGTCTCTGTTGGCTTTTTAGTGGCCCTATATTTGATACGTTTTTTCCTGACCAGTAAGGAAAACGAACATCTGGAGCAGCAACTTAGTAAGCATGCCCGGGAAAACAGCCATTTTATTGAAACCATTCGGGCCATTATGCCGATCAAAAGCTTTGCTAAGGAAAATAGCCGGTTATCCAGTTGGATGAACTTTTATGCCGATACGCTAAATGCCAGCATTCAACGTGAAAAGATCACCATAGCCAGCGATATAACACAAAATGCGCTTGGACGGGTTGAGTATCTGGTTATCGTGTTAATTGGTGCGCACTTTATCATTGATGGGGCTCTTAGCCTTGGCATGTTTCTGGCTTACCTGGCTTATCGCCAGCAGTTTGCCGACAGCGCACAGTCTCTGGTAGATAATATTTTCCGCTTTCGGATTGCAGGCACTTATTTGCGCCGGATGTCAGATATCGTATTGCAGCAACCGGAGCAGGATCAAGCCAACATTGCGTTGCAACCCTCTCAAGTCGCAGGCGCTTTGGAAGTCAAAAATTTGCACTTTCGTTACAGTGACAGTACGCCCTGGTTGTATCAGGGGCTGAGCTTTAAAGTTGATGCGGGAGAGTCGGTCGCTATTGTTGGCCGCTCCGGGCTCGGAAAATCGACGCTACTAAAAATTATGACGGGTTTAATACAGCCGCAGCAAGGGGACTTGTTGCTGGATGGCATGCCATTAAAGTCTTTGGGCTTCAGGCAATTTCGCAGTTACAGCGCTACAGTGATGCAAAATGATCAATTATTAAATGGTTCTTTGCTGGAAAATATTACCTTTTTTGAGCCATCGCCAATTCTTGAATTGGTCAAAGAGGCCCTACAAGGGGCTGCCATTTGGGACGAAGTCCAGGCAATGCCGATGGGATTACACACTCAGGTTGGCGATCTTGGCAGTGCTTTATCCGGTGGGCAAAAACAACGTATTTTGTTGGCAAGAGCATTTTACGCTCAACCTAAGATTCTGTTTCTGGACGAAGCAACCAGTCACCTGGATAGCTTAAGCGAACAACGCGTTAATGAGTATCTGAAACAAAAGAAGATGACTCGGATCAGCGTCGCCCATCGCAAGGAAACTATAGAGGCGGCAGATAGAGTGATTGACCTGACTGAGTTAATCAGCAATACCCCTAATGCACAAAGCGCATAAAGGCAGGATAAAGAATGAAGAAAAACATAAGTAAACTGGTCTACTGTGGGATTGGCCTGCTATCGGTTTTGCTGCTAATTAGCGGCTGGAGCATCGGTTTTGCCGGTGGGCTGCACTATCTCAGTGCATCCAGTGTCAGCGTGGCGACGGTGCAAAGTGGCGACTTTACCCAGCGGGTGACCGGCTATGGTAGCTTGCAATCGCAAAATCAGCGTTTGTTGACTGCCAGCAGCATGGCGACGGTGGATGAAATCAAGCTGCGCCCGGGTGCCGTGGTCGAGCCGGATACGGTGATCCTGACGTTAAAAAACCCTGCCCTGGAAATTGCCGCCCAACAGGCGCTGGCAAATTTGCACAACAAGCGCAGCAACAGCCGACGGCTGGCGCTGGAGCAGCAGCGCGAAATTCTGGAGCAAAGCTCGCGTCTGGCTGAGCTGAAATCCGACGCGGAGCTGGCCGCTTTGCAAGTTGAAGCCGAAGCGCCGCTGGCCGCAGCTGGCATTATCTCTGGCATGGATGCCAGACGTAGCCGGGCCCGGGCCGAGCAATTGGCCGAGCGTTATCAGTTGGAGCAGCAAAAGCTCACCACCCTGCAGGAAGTGCATCAGCAGTATTTATTGATCCAGCAGGAAGATATTCAGCAGGCAGAGGCCGAGCTGGCCAATGCGACCTATCAGCTACAGCAACTGGTGGTGCGGGCTGGTTTGGCCGGTGTGCTGCAGCGCTTGCCGGTCAGTTTGGGCCAGAGCGTCAATGTTGGCGACCAACTGGCGCTGGTCGGCAGCTTGTCGCCTTTGGTGGCGGAGGTGAAAGTGCCGCAAATGCAGGTAAGGTTGTTGCAGGCAGGTGCCAGCGCTGAAGTCGATACCCGCCATGGCATTATTACCGGCCAGGTGGTGCGGATAGATCCTGTAGTAGCCGATGGCGCTGTGCAGGTGGATATTTTATTGCCCGAGCAATTATCCGCTGATATCCGGCCGATGCAGATGGTGGATGCGCGCATTCATGGCCAAAGCCGTGGTCAGGTCAGCTTTGTCGATCGTCCGGTTGGGGTGGCGGAAGATGCGCAGGTCGAGCTGTTTAAGCTGGATGCTAAACAAGTGGCCAGCAGGGTGCCGGTGCAATTTGGTAAGGCTTCTGGCCAGCAAATAGAAGTGGTGTCGGGCTTAAACCCGGGCGACCGTATTATTATCAGCGATCTGCAGCTTGATAGCAGTGTGCGGCAACTGAAACTGACTCAGTAAGGATTGAACAATGAAAACCGACGTACTTAATGTAAAACAACTTAAAAAAATCTTTCAATCCGGCCAGCAACAGCAAGCGGTGTTAAATGGCGTCAGTTTTAGCGTGCAGGAAGGTGACTATGTGGCCATTTGCGGCCCCTCTGGCTGCGGTAAATCTACCTTACTTAATATTCTGGGCCTGCTCGATACCGCCGATGGCGGTGAATACTGCATCGATGGACTCTTGGTATCGGATATGAACGCCGAGCAGCGCGCGCAAATGCGCAGCCGCCGTATTGGCTTTGTGTTTCAGGCGTTTAACCTGATTGATGAATACACCGTACTGGATAATGTTGCTTTGCCACTAAAATACCGCGGCGATAGTGTTAAACAGCGCCAGGCACGGGCACTGCAGTGTCTGGAAAAAGTTGGCTTGGCCGATAAAGCCGCGCTTTTCCCCAACCAGTTATCCGGTGGTCAGCAGCAGCGGGTGTCGATTGCCCGGGCATTGGCGGCCGACTCCGGCATTATGCTGGTGGATGAGCCTACCGGTAACCTAGACTCCAAAAATGGCGATGCGGTGATGGCCTTACTGGCCGATTTACACCAGCAGGGTACTACCATCGTACTGGTCACCCACGACCCGCGCTACGCCACTATGGCGCACCGGCAGATCCATTTGCTGGATGGTCAGGTGGTCGCCGACGAGGCGCTGCAGACTGATGCAGAGGAGCAAGTGGCATGAATGGGCGCCTAATCTGGTCGATGCTGTGGCGCAACTTTCTGCAAGCCAGGCAATACTACCTGACTGTCGTGGTCAGCCTGGTGTTTACCCTGACCTTGCTGTTTAGTGTGCTGAGTTTGGTCAATATTACCTACTTCGCGCCCCTGCCTTATCAGAATGACCGCGAGCTTTACTATGTTGGCGGTGAGCTAAATTACCAGGGGGCGTTGGAGCATTCCAGCAATGTACAGACCTTGTTTGACTTGAAAGAAAAAAGTCAGTTGCTGCAGCAGATGGCGGTGTATTTTAGCTTTCAAACTGAGTACAAGCTGCTGGATCAGCCAACACGGCCAAGAGTTCCGGTACTGTTTGGCGCGCACGATATTTTCGAGGTGATGGGGGTAGAGCCTTTATTAGGCCGGCTTTTTAACGAGCAAGAACAAATGGGCAATAAGCAGCCCTCGGTGGTGCTCAGTCAGGCCGTCTGGCAACAGCATTATGGCGCTCGGCCGGATATTGTCGGCCAAAGCATTCAGCTGAATCAGCGCCAGTTTACTGTGATAGGGGTGGTGAAGCAGGCGCTGGAGTTGCCGGGCTTTACCGATGCGCATGAGGCCATTTGGCTACCGCTGGATATGGATGAGCGAATCGATATACGCGGCTTTGGGGGTTACTCTAGTGGTTTTGCGGCGCTGGGCCGGTTAAAGCCGGGGGTAAGCCAGCAGCAGGCTAATGCCGAGGCATATCAGCTGTTAAAGCAAGCGTCAATCGAGCGCGATCCGGATTTTCAGCATATGTTCGATTACTACGGCAAAGTGGTGCCACTGCGACAGCAAATTCAGGGTGACTCAGGCCGTTTGGTACTGATGCTGTTGGCCGGTGTCTCACTGCTGACGTTAATTGCCCTGGTCAATTTATCCAGCATGCAGCTGGCACGGGCGGTTAAACGCTTGCAGCCGCTGGCGGTCTGTTACGCCTTCGGTGCCAGCAAAAAACAAATGTTTCTGCAGGTATTTCGCCACAATGCCGCTTTGTTGGCTGGCTCGGGGTTGCTGGCACTATTGTTAACCTGGCTGGGTTTTGGCGTGATAGCACAAGTTGCTGCCGACCAGCTGCCAAGGATCAGCGTACTGCGCATCGACGGCCTGATGCTGCTGCTCACTACTCTGGTGCTGTTGGTCATAGCCTTGCTCTTTAGCTGGATTGAGCTTAGCGGCGTCCGTGAACAGCAATTAATGGCCAGTTTGCAAAGCAGTGGCAAAGGAGCTGGTAAGCAGCTTAAACAAGGGGTGGCGCATACTTTAATCGGGGTGCAGCTAATGTTGTCCTTACTGGTGTTGCTGGCGACTGCCCATGTTTTTGTTGCCGCCTGGACGGAAGCCAACCGACCTACCGGTATCGACAGCACCGATCTTTGGGCTCTGACAGTCAACTACAGCGACTTGGACAACCGCGAGCAACGGCAAAACCAACATCGGGCTGTGCTGCAAAGTCTGACTGCTTTGCCTCAGGTGCAGCAAGTTACTGCGGTATCTGAGCCACGCGCACCCCGGGTGCGTAATCAGGATGCGGTAAGCAATTCGCAAGGGGAAGTCATCACCTCGGCCCGGCAAATTGCCGTACTGCCAGGTTACTTCCAATTTTACGGTCTTGAGCTTAGTGGTCAGGATTTTACTGCTGAGCATGTTGGGCTGGAGCACTACCCACTGATGATCAATCAACGGCTGGCTGATCGTATTGCCCGTTTATCGGGTAAAACTGCTGTGGGCCAAACCCTGACGCATAATGATGACGGCATCCAACGGTCGATTATTGGCGTGGTGGCCAATACCAACTTTCCCGGCGATCAGGGTTATGAGGTGGATGAAGTCTATTACCCGGCAGAAAACTCCGGCTGGCGTGATTACAGCTATCTGCTAAAGCTAATGCCTGGTGCAACCCTTACCGATACTGCTTTGCTTGAGCTGCTACGCCAGCAGGATCCACGGCTTGATTTAATTGAACTCACAACGGTAGCAGCCGCTTTTGATCGCTTTTCGCTATCGCACCGGCTGGCGGCGGCCTTGGCGGCCACCCTGGCACTGATGAGTTTACTGACGGTGCTGGCCGGTATTGCCGGTATTGTCAGCTATCTGGTGCAGGCGCGGCGGTATCAGCTGGGAGTAGAAATGGCGATGGGAGCCAGCTTAAAGCAATTGCTAAAAGACAACCTGGTTAAGCTGGCGCAGCCAATAGCGGCGGCGCTGCTGCTGGGCTTTTCCTGCTTCTTTTTCTTAGCCGGTATCAGCCGCACCCAACCCGAGCTGATGTTTCAAGCCAACTGGACGCTGGTAGCGGCCTTGCTGGCGCTATTGGCATTAGCCGCCCTGCTCTGCAGCTTGGTGCCGCTGCGCCGGGTGTTGCTGACTGATCCGGTGAAGGCGCTGCGCAATGAGTGATTTAAAGATGAGTGAACCTATAAAAAGAACCGTCAATTGGGAAAAATATACCGCACTAAGCTCGATGCTGGTGGCAGTATTAGCCTTGGCCATTTCCATCTGGCAAAGTTATAACATACAGCAGCATAATAAATTGTCGCTTAGACCTTATTTGGAAGCAGAATTTAACACTACTTTAGAGGACGGCTGGGAACTCTATATTAATAATCAGGGGTTGGGGCCGGCTCAGGTGACGGATGTAAAATACATAGTTGATGGCACTATATATCGGGATAGGGATGCGTTTCTAATTGCACTGGGTGAGGATCCAGATTGTTATGTTATGGGAAATGTAGGTCGCTTTTATAAAGTGTCAGATAGGCAGATAGTTTTTAGTACTTTGAATAACACTTGTCGCAAAACTGAAGCTGAGTTGATGGCATTGCTAAGCCGGATGCAAATGATCCTCGATTATCAATCTTTATACGGCGAGACATATCAATTGGTAATTGGACAACACTGAGTAATAAGCGGAGACAATGGTTTGTATCTAAAACCGCTGTATTCGCCGTTTTTACTCACTGGCGCCGAGCTTGCTTGGCCGCCTGCCATTCAGCTTGGGTGATTGGGCTGGTGGTAAGTTGTGATAAATCGTGCTGCTGATACTGCGCTTTACGGGCCGCCACCTGCTGCATAATAGCCGCCAGCTCAGCCTCTGAACGACGGTTCCAGTCGACAATTTCACTGATATGCCGATAGCAGCCAATGCAGATTTTGGCACTATCTAACTTACAGCAGGCGACGCAGGGCGATTCGATCATCTTAAGCTTTTCTTTAGCCAAATAAGCTGACCGGGTGAGCCCCGGCCAGCAGCGACTTTAACTCTTATCTACCAGCACTGCGATGGCACCATCACCGGTGACATTACAGGCCGTACCGAAGCTATCCTGCGCCATATAAAGCGCTATCATCAGCGCGATAGCGCCTTCGCCAAAGCCCAGCATAGAGCCGAGTAACCCGACTGCCGACATGACCGCGCCGCCAGGCACGCCGGGCGCTGCTAACATCACCACGCCCAAAGTCAGGATAAACGGAATCATCGTCAGCAAAGAGGGAATTTCCAGATTGCTCTTCATCATAATGACGGCAACAGCACAGCTGACGATAGTAATGGTGGAGCCCGACAGATGAATAGTGGCGCACAAGGGCACTGAGAAGTTTGCTACTTCGTCCTTAACACCATTATTTTTGGTGGCTTGCAGCGAAACCGGGATGGTTGCCGCACTGGACATGGTTCCGAGCGCCGTAAAGTAGGCCGGCAGCATATTGCGAATTAACGTAAAAGGCGACTTGCCTGCTTTGATACCGGCAATAACAAACAAAGTAATAATCCAGGCCCAGTGCAATAATATAGCCAGAATCAGCACTATGCCGAAAGTTTTCAGGGTGACGAAAACCGTACCGGCTGCGGCCATCTGTGCGAATACACCGGCAATATACAGCGGTAGCAGTGGGATAATCACTTTGCTCAGTAATAGCTGAATGATATCGCGACCCTGATCCGATAATTGTTGCAAAGCGACGGCCCGGGTACTGGCAATGCCAAGACCAAATACAAAAGCCAGCGCCAGCGCGGTCATCACACTAAACACCGGCGGGATATTCATTTCGATGTAAGGCACCAGATTGACGCCTTCGGTACCCGCCAGATCGGCCGCTGCGGGTGCCAACATCGGAATGACCAGGGCGGCAATCAAAAATGCCAGTACACCGGCAGCAATAGTCGAAACATAGGCCAGACCAAGAGTGCGGCCCAATAGTTTTCCCGAATTGCGCGGCAGGGCGGCGATACCACTGGTAATAAAGAATAAGATCAGTAATGGAATGGTGAAAAATAACAACTGACCAAATAGCGCTTTAAAGGTGATCAGAATTTGTGTTAGCCAATGTGGTGCATACAGCCCCAGTAACATCCCCAGCACGATGCCGGCGACTAATTTTAGGATCAGTAACATAGATGGTTCTCGTTATTATGGTTTACCAGAGCGATAGTCGCTCTGCCTGGTTGTTCCCCACCGCAGAGCATATCACACTCCGGTCAGCGTTAGCTGCTCTGGCTGGTTTAGCCAGTTAGTCGATTATCTCTGCCTGCGGTAATTCTGCCGCTAACCAGGTTTTTAGCGCAGGAAGTTGCTTGGCTGGAAAGCGCATTGCGGCAGCGCGATAAAGATTAAACGGAAAATCCAGTAGTGCCTGTTGCTCGTCCAGCTTGCTCAGCGCCACCTTTTTAATCTGCTGCACCTGAAGTTGACGTTGTTTCACGTGAAGCACATCTTGCTCACGCTTTAGCTGGGTAAACACATCCGCCACCCATTCGGGCTCGCTTGATGGCTTGGGCTGCAAGCCTAATATCAGGCTTTGGATCACGCCATTAAATGCTGCCAGTGTTAAGACAACCTCTTGCTGCAGGGCATAATGTACTGTTGCAATCGAAAAAATGGTCGCAAGCAACACACGTAATGGGTGGCGTTGGCAAAATTTACGGATTTTCAGCAGTGGTGAGAGGTGTTTAAGCATCATCTGACATCCTGTCGAGTAGGTTTGATAACGTGGATATTACAATTTCTTTGGAAAGTTGCAACTGATCTGCGGCCAGCGCCAGTTGTTGCAATTGTGGCAACAGTTGCTGAAGGCGGCTGGCTTCGGTTTGGCTCGGCGCGCTGGCTGCAGCTATCGTCATCGGCTTGCCGCGCTGGCGCTCTAACAGGCCTTCGGCTTCCAGTAGGCTATAGGCTTTGGAAATGGTCATCGGGTTAATCGCATATTGCGCGGCTAATTCCCGCACTGAGGGCAGCTCAGCGCCCGGCTGCAACTGACCTCCTGCCACCATACGTTTGACCTGCTCGGTGAGCTGTCGGTATATGGGTTCGCCACTATTGGGGTTGATACTAAACATCCTGCTGCCTCACTGCTTTGGCGGCTTGGGTAAAATCCAATTGTTGCCAGTTTTTAATTGCCCAGCCGCGTAATAACAGTGCCGTTAGCAATAAGCCGGCTAACAGCCAGCTTTGGGTGCTGGCTTTAGTAGATACAGGCCAGATCTCGATGCAGAAAGCAAAGATAAGTCCATAACCCCAATAAAAGCCTGATTTGGTTTGGGCACCTAATAACAGGTAAGTACAACTGAGTAATAAAGCCAAACTAAGTAATAAGGCAACCAGCAGCTCCGCCTGATTCAGGCCGCAGCTTAGCAGCAAGAGGCATAGCGGTAGCAACAGTAACAGCAGCTGCTGCAGATAGTAGCGTTCCAGAAAGTAAAACAGTTGCTGGCGGCTAAAAGGATAAAATAACCAGGCTTTACCTAAGTTCGTTAATTGGTGCCGAATTTGAAGTAACCAACACAGTAATGGGATAACTAGTAGCATATTCTTAAAGAGCGTCCAGCTGTCAGCCGGCTGCCATTGCCACTGACCAGCAGTAAGCAGGTAAACAGTGCTTTCGATCACAGGTAATGCAAAACAATAACAACAATAGATACAGAACCGGTAGAACCAGTGCCCGTTTTGTTGCAGGTGCAGACTCAGCGCTAAGGATGGCTGAATTATCCTTTGCGGCCAGCAAAATCTAAAGTTAGGCTTTGATAGCTTACCTGATGCCAATAAGGTTTTGCTAACAACGGCGACGACACTCAGACTCGCAATCGCCAAAGTGAAACCAAACCATTGTTGATGGTCAAAAAAAAGCAGAAAAAATCCGTTCGGCAGTATGTATAGGGTTACAACCAGCATCACCATACCTGCTTCGACTTTTTGCTTGGTTAACCATAACGCCAGAATATGCATTAGTGCATGGATGCCGGCCAATATCAGTATCAGTTGCCATAGCGGAACTGCGTTTAACTGCTCGCCAGTGACGTGAAGTAGACCCGGAATAGGTAACAGAACAACCACTGACGCCAGCAGTGTCAGACCTACCAGACGTTCAGTCTGACTTAGCAATAACCGGCCATAACTACTGCGCATAAAATATAAGGCTTTTGGTAACAGGCTGCCGTAGTAATAGGGCAGCAACAGTAAGTTTGCCAGCACAAAACTAAAGGGAGCGGCAAAGCCCAGTAACCAAAAAAAACCGATCACCCCCCAGACGAAGCTTCCCAGGGGGGTAAGGGTGAGTAGCCGGCCACAATTACTCACAGCGACAGGTAGCGCAGCTTTATTACTCATAACCCACTCCTGATAGCATGTGGGTTGATTAACTTAAGTTGTCCCCAGTCCAATTGCTGCAGCTGAGCTTTAACATGGCGGCGCAATGCAGCTGCCAGCAACCATAGCCCTGCGGTGCTCAACAGTAACAGCCAGGAACTGGACCAGTGCGTCAGCAATAGTATGACACCGGCAAATTGCAAGCTTACCAACACCAGGCCACTTTGCCACAATGGCTGATTGATCAAACGCCAGTTTAGTAATACCGAACACGCCAGCAGGCTTGGCCATAGCAGCAAAGTGCAGGCGGCAGCGACCAAATCCGGTGCCAACAGCAGCACCAGCGGCGCTAAAATCAGGGTACAAAGCAGGATAGGGTGCGCTGCCTGTTGTTCCAGCAGTGGATAAAGTTGCTCCCGGCTGACCGGCAGTTGTAACCAGGCACGTCTGACGCGTTTTAGCATCAGGGTCAGTTGCTCCAGCAGCAACACTGCGGGTAAGAAAATATATAAGGCTCGAAGCAGCAGATCTTCGGGCAAGCCGTTATTGCCAAATAAGGCACCCCAAAGCCACATTGCCGCCGGCAGATACCAGCAATAAGCCAGATAGCGTAAGCTGCGCGAAAGCCAGCTATCGCCCTGTCCCAGTAATAAGGTACCGGAAAGTGAACCTGCGCGGCGGGTCAGGCGCTGCATTGCAAGCCAGGGAGTACGGGCACCAGTGCTGCTCTGATAGCGCTTGTCCGGGGTTAACCAATTCAGGGCAAACCAGGCGAGTAGCAACATATTAAGCAGGCCAAGCAGCGTTAATAGCAATGGCAGGCTAAACAGGGGCAATTGTTGCGGTAGCTCAGCGGCCAATATCAG
The DNA here is from genome assembly GCF_001704375.1 of Alishewanella sp. HH-ZS. Classification (NCBI taxonomy): domain Bacteria; kingdom Pseudomonadati; phylum Pseudomonadota; class Gammaproteobacteria; order Alteromonadales; family Alteromonadaceae; genus Alishewanella; species Alishewanella sp. HH-ZS. Next base: position 53,188 of record NZ_LZEJ01000017.1, read on the forward strand.
GATCAGTAAGCTGCTGCCAAACCAAAGTGGCCGCAAATGGCCCAGCACCAGACATGGCAGGATCAAGCTGGCAAAGGCCAGTACGCCTAATTGCAACCCCAGCATAAAGCTTTGCTCTGCCAACCCCAGCAGGGTGCCGGCTAAACAACCGAATAGTACCGCGCTCAGTAACAACTGCTGCCGGCTATGGCGGCGGAAATTGGGCAGTAAGCGCCAGCTGCCACGTCGGCAGAGCGTCATAAACTGCAACGGAATACAAAACAGCAATAACATCAGGCAAGCCAGAGGTACTACCATGGCTTTAGGGTAAGGGCTGAGCAAAGTAGCAATTAGCAGCAGTACTAGCAGGCCCCAAACAACTTTGATCACGATACTTGGCCATAACAGGCGGCCAAGCAGGGCGAACCAGGCGCTCATCGGTGCAGCTCCAGAAAAATTTCTTCCAGATTCAGGTGTTCAACCCGGATACTGGCGGCCAGCTGCTGCTCTAAGCCGGCCTGCCATTCTGGTTGCCAGTTGGTTACGGTAATAGTGTATTGGGATGCCTGTTGTTGCTGATGTAATATCTGCAGTGGTGGCAGCGCTGCCGGCAAGCTTTGTTCGGTGCTCAGATGCAACCGTACCACGGACTCTTTTAGTTCATCCAGTTCGCCCTGCCAAAAAAACTGCTGATCTTTTAACAGCCACACTTTATTCGCCACCCGCTCCATATCGGTAACGATATGGGAGGAAAAAATAATCGTTGTTTGCTGATCGGCGGCAATATTTACCAGCTCGGTCAGGAACTGCCGCCGTGCCAGCGGATCCAGACTGGCAACGGGTTCATCCAGAATCAGTAACCGGGGTTTGTGGCACAGCGCCAGCATGATAGACAGTTTTTGTCGCTGCCCGAGTGACAGCTTGCTAATACGGGTTGTCAGGGGGATTTCCCAGCTGCTACTCAGGCGATCTGCCAGCCGTGGGTCCCAGTTCGGTTGAAAGCGGGCGAATAACTCAAGTTGCTCGTACGGGGTCAGTTGCTCCAGCAGTTCGTCTTGCTGGGGTACAAAGCCAATCAGTTGCTTTTCTCTGGCACCGATTTCGGTGCTTGGCGTGCCAAATAATCTCACCTCACCCTGTTGCGGCACTGCAAAACCGAGAACCGTTTCCAGTAAGGTCGTTTTACCGGCCCCGTTTTTGCCTAATAGCGCAACCACGTCGCCTTCATTAGCATTAGCCTGCAGCTGGTGCAGTACGGTACGGCCGCTAAAGTTGCGGCTTAAGGCGTTAATTTCGATCACTGCTGGCATATCCTTGTCTCCATCATAACTGTATTAATACACTAATACAGTAGTGGCGGCTCTGCAAGCGGTTAACGAGAAAAATTTACATTTCTATAAAATTAATTCGCGGTGCCGATACAATTGCTGCCAATGGCTACCGGCTTTGTTACTGATTTCGCTATCAAAATAGTGCAGTAAACGGCGTCGATCTTCGGGGTTATCTTTTAAGGCCGAACCCAGTAAGAAATGCAGCAACTGGCCATATTCCAGCTGGCCTTGCTGATAATAGTAACTATGTACGCAAAGCGTATGACCTACCACCACGGCTTCGGCGGTCGACATTGCCGCCGCAGCCAGCCGGTCGGTGCTACGTCCGTCCAGTGTTTGGCCATTGCGCAGTTCATGGAAAATGGTCGCCAGCATTTCGAACAACAATGGGTCGAGCGTGATGTCGATACCGGCTGCAGCATTCAGCTTGGCGGTTTCCCACATCACGACACTGATTTCATCGTCAATATGGCTGATCGGTTTAATATGTTCAAAGTTCATCCGGCGTTTCAGGGCGGCGCTCATTTTATGTAAGCCTTCATCGACACTGTTGGCGGTGGCGATAATATTGAAGCCTTTTTTGGCATACAGCACGCCCTGCTCGCCGCTGAGTTCAGGAATGGTAATTACCCGGTCGGATAGCAGCGACAATACGGCATCTTGCAGTGGTTGTGGGCAACGCGACATCTCCTCAAAGCGCACAAATTTGCCGTCACGCATCGCCCGGTACAGCGGGCTTGGGACTAAAGCGGCCAGACTGGGTCCTTCACGCTGCAAAATGGCCTGGTTCCAGCTGTAGAGCAACTGATCGACGCTATTTACCGCCCCGCCCTGCACGATCAGTGAAGAGTCGCCGGATATAGCGGCACACAGTAATTCTGATAACCAGGATTTGGCAGTACCGGGTTCACCAATTAACAAGCAGCCGCGTTGGGTACATAGCGAGATTATGACCCGGGTCACGACATTGGGGGCGGCAATAAATTTTTTATGGATCCCGAGAGCCGGATCGCCGAGGATAAATTTTTCAGCGGCGATCGGCGATAGCTGCCAACCCGGCGGCACGGGTGCCGGATCCCAGTGCTGTAAACGCTGTAATTCTTCGGCAAAGCTCTGCTCAGCCGGCAGACGTTGTTTATCGGCAGTAGTATGCATCAGCTTCTCCGGGTGCCGCCGCGGGCTTCAGGTGCCATCCGATCTTGCGGCAGAATTTTGGGTAGTTCAGATAGCGGAATAATGCCGTTAATTACCAGATCCAGTGCACTATCCCGCATGGTGATCAAGCCGGCATCGAGGGCTTGCCAGCGAATTTCGGTGATCGGGGGTTGGCGCGAAATGGCGCTGCGAATATCGGTATTAACCTGCATAAACTCCACCACAGCGGTACGCCCTTTGGTCCCGCGGTCATGACAATGGCTGCAGCCTTTACCCTCGTAGCAGCGGAAACTGGCTGGTACACCTTGCGGAAAGACTTCACGTAAAATGGCCGGGTCCGGGCTGGCTTCTGTTTTACAGTGCGGGCAGATGCATTTGGCCAGACGCTGGGCAATCACCGCCAGTAATTCGCTGGCCAGCGAATTGGGATGAATATTCAAATCATACAGCCGTTGCAGCGCGTCCACCGCATCATTACAGTGCAGTGTAGATAGCACCAAATGGCCGGTTTGCGAAGCGCGGATCGCTTCTAAGGCGGTTGGGTGGTCGCGAATTTCGCCAACCAGAATCACATCGGGATCTTCCCGCACAAAGGCCCGTAATGCCTCCGGAAAATCAAAGCCAATATCGCTGCGGATACGGGTTTGTTGAATATTATCAATTGAATATTCGATAGGGTCTTCCACCGTGATCACTTTACGGGTGCCGTCATCAGCCAGCTCCTGTAGACCGGCATAGAGTGTGGTTGACTTACCTGAACCGGTTGGCCCTACGACCAGCACTAAACCGGCCGGGTTGTTCAGTAGGCGATGATAATAGCTGGCGACCTTGGGCGACATGCCCAGCTCCTGCATAGTCAGAGCGCGGCCGGTGTGTTTTAGCAGCCGGATCACCACATGTTCGGCATGTAATGCTGGCTGAGTCTGGATCCTCAGGTCGTAGGTGTTATTGCCATGTTTTAACTGTGAGCGTCCGCCCTGGGGTAAGCGGCGCTCGGCAATATTGAGTTCTGCCCGGATTTTGATGATGTTGACCAGGCCCGCCATCTCCGCCAGGCTAAACTGAAAATGTGGTACGTTATGTAAATCGCCGTCTACCCTGAGCCGGACTCTGGCGGCATTATTATAAAACTCCAGATGGATATCGCTGGCATTTTCGCTAACTGCCTCCAGCAGAATGGCTTCATACAAGGCAACCAGATAAGGATTTACCGTATCGGCATTGGCTTCACGGTTCTCGGCCGGTTCAGGGTTAGTGGCCGGTCGGGCAAAATTGCTGCGCTGAGCGACATCCAGATGTGACCAAAGACGTTTGAAGTCGGTTGGCGTGACCAATACACAGCGGATGCCACCGCTGCCATTCATTCCCGACAGCTCGTCCAGTTGAATATCAGGATTATCAGTGGCCAGTAACAGCTGCTGCTGTTGATAGGCAACAGGTAACACATGCTGACTGTCGAGGTATGTATGGGAGAACTGGTTGAACAACTGGCAGTCGAGCCGCTTTACCAGCTCGTCAAAATCCTGCAACGCCAACTGACGCTCTGCCGCCAGCGACGCATAGAGTTTGCGTTCATCCAAATTAAGTTTCTTGGTTAGCACCTGCAGCAGCGGTTTATGCTGTTTTTTGGCTTCCAGGCTGGCTTCACGCAGTAATTGCTCGTCGGCCAGTCCTAAATCGATAATGCTCTGCTGCAAACGGCGGCTAAAATCAATCCAGCCCAGATTTTGCCGTCGTTCCAGTTTGCCGGCGACCTTTTGATACAGTACCAGATTGGAAAATGCGGCCTGTTCTTGCTCCAGCAGCACCAAATAACCGTGTTCTGTTAACCAGGGTTCCAGATACTGCAGTTCCGTTAGCTGGCAGGTACAGAGTATCAGATGGCAGGGTTCACGCACACTAAAAGCACTATTGGCATCGGCATGGATCAGTTCAATATTTTCCTGGCCATCAGCAGCCAGTCGTTGTGCCGCCTGATCAAGCCGCTGTTGGTCGCGTTCGACCACATAAACCCGGCGCACCAGCTTTGCCAGCACGGCTGCGACATAGCCACTGCCCCCACCGACGTGCAAAATGGCGCTGCCGGGATTGAGTGGTGGCAGTAAATTTAGCAAGCGTTGTAAAGCTGCCTGGGTTGGCAGGCTGTGTCCGGAGATCAGGGCTTCACGACTCCGGTCGGCAACATAGTGTTGCCGCGGTGTAGCGGCTATCGCCGGGTGGAGCAAGGTATCTTCAATACTGGATATCATGTGTTCGTTCCATTACCGGCGCTCTTTAGTCTGTCTGTGATGGATCCGATAGGTGTATCGGTTTCTGCTTAAGTAAGCATAGGACCTTTACAGTAAAACTCAATCAACGCTATTTTCGTATTGATCCAGCACAAGCTTGCAGCTTGTTCAGGTTCTGCTAAGGTCAGAGCGGTACCTTATGCAAACTCTAGCAGCAGCCTCACCTGTCGGTGAGCAGAAACCGGAAACTCAGATGCGTAATATCTTGCTTTTAATCCTCTCGCTGGTATTGGTTGCCTGTAGTCAACTGAATCAGGTCGCGGTGTACTCGGTCTCAGAAGCGCAGCTGGAGCAGGTGCTCCGGCAGCAAATTCCGCAATTAACCCGACAGGCTAATGTGGCCGGTATCCCGTTGAAAATGGCGGTAGAGCGGATGGCGGTGCAGATTGGCCCCGATAACTCTGATGTGGTGCGGATCGATACGGCGGCCAATGCCAGTTTAAATCTGTTTGGGTTAACCTATCCGGCCAGTCTGCAATTACAGGTAGAGGGGGTTCCCTACTATGATGCTGAGCAAAAGGCCGTGTTTGTGCGCTCAGTTAAGCTATTAAACTCCACGGTCGATGCGGCCGGCTACCGCGGCAACTTAACCCCGGTCAGCAATGAGTTATTGCAGCTGGTAAACCAGATGTTGGCGACGCAACCGGTATACCGGCTGGATACCGCTGATCCGGCTATCCGGATGTTAACGGCACTGCCTTTTGATATGGCGGTACAGCGTGGAAAAATCGCCTTTATTCCCAAAAGCCGCTAAATAAAGTGAGCGCTCAGCTTGCACAACGGGGCGCTTTACACTAATACTTTCGGATAGTCTTTTTATATAGATCCGAATCGTGCAGTTATCGGTTGTTATCCGCCTGTCAATAATGATGTTATTGGTTTACGTTGCCCTGCCTTTGCGGGCCGTAAGCCAGGAGTCTATTGAACACAGCCGGGTATTCAGCCGTTTTATTCAGCTCAGTGTCCCTGGCCGTTCTTTGCCTGTTCCCACCACCATGACCCAAGACCAACAAGGTTTCTTATGGTTAGGCACCCAACATGGCCTTTATCGTTATGATGGCACTGATTTACAGGAATTTAGAGCCAATCCTGGTCAGAGCGGTAGCTTGTCAGCTGGTTGGGTGTCTGCGTTAGCGTCAGATCCTCAGGGGTGGTTATGGGTAGGTACCCGTTACGGCGGTTTAAATCGTTTTGATCCAGTAACTGAGTCCTTCGTTCGCTTTGAGTTACCTGGGCCTGAGGACGTGTCTTCGGCTGAAATTAGTGCACTGGTGTTCGATCAGTCGCAGCAATTATGGATTACTTCTTACGGTGCAGGTTTGTTTAAATGGCAGCATGAGCAACTGCAACCTGTCACACTACCAACGATTTACAGCGAACTGGCTGTTAAATTCATTAACAGTTTATTTATTGATACCAGTGGTGGCCAATGGCTAGCGATTGGTGAAGCACCACTCCGTACTTATGGGCAGCAACGTGGTGGTGCCTTGTATCGTGCGAATGAACAAAGTGATTGGCAGGAGGTTGGCTTTGCCAGCGATGCGCCAGTCAGGGCATCCGTCAGTAAAATCAATCAGAGTCTCGATGGAACGGTTTGGGCCGCAACCTATGGTCAGGGGCTTTACCTGTTTGATACTGAACAACAAATTTTCCAACTTGCCAGGCAACCAGAACCGTTAAAACAAGCATTGCTGTCTGATTTGCATTTTGATGCCGAAGGAGGGCTTTGGCTTACTAGCTACAGTGCTGACCACCGCGGTGGCTTATGGCATCGCGATCAGCAAGGTAATTGGGTGCACTATCCTTTTCAAGCTGAATTCAGCGAGGGGTTGGCCCGAGCTGATTTATTGGCGCTATTTCAGGATCAACAAGGTATTTTGTGGACAGTCAGTCAGGGTGGTTTTCGGGGGCTGAGTCGTTTTGCCAGAGCGATCCGAACCTTACCTAATGGCCAAACTGGCAGCGGTTTACTGGCCGCACCCAATGTATTGGGTATTGATGCGGTCGCTGAAAACAGTATCTGGTTAGCTAACCGAGAGGGTGGCGTTGCCCATTTTGATCCTCAAACAGCCATATTAAAGTATTGGCTGCTACCTGACGGCCCAGAGCAGCCAACACTAGTACAAGCGGTACACCAGGATAATGACGGCACTCTCTATGTTGGTACTGATCGCGGATTGTATCGTTTAGTTCCTGCCACATCGGAATGGCAAAATATCAGTCTGTATCCAGCGGCAGAGCCATTTGTCAGACTATTGTATCGGGATCGGCAACAAAACTTGTGGATTGGGACTCGAGGGCACGGCTTATTCCGTTTAGCTCCTGACCGCACCCAACTGGAGCATTATCGCCGGGCTGACGGGAGGGAACAAATCCGCTTTGAAGATATCAATAATGTGACGGAAGACTATCTCGGAGCTATCTGGATAGGTTCGACAGATCAGGGAGTTGCTCGTTACCAACCTGAAACAGGAGAGGTTGAGTATTGGCTACAGCATGCCGGCAGTCAGCATGGGTTGCAACTGAACGGTATTCAACTGATGTTGGAAGATCAATCCCAACGGCTGTGGATTCGAGCAGGGAATATTAATCATTTGGTCTTACGAGATCCAGATCAGCCCGCGCTGGTTAGAGGCTTTAAACCCTATTTAACGCTTGATGATTATGATACTGCATTACAGCAAGCGCCCTTTTTTCGCTTGCTTTACCGACTACATTGGTTAGAGGAGCAACAAACTTACCTCGAGCTGAACGAAATGCATGGAATGCAGAGCAGTACCTGGATTGGTGCCTGGGATATTTTAGGTACTACAATTTATCGTGGCGGGGCCCGAGGTTTTGATTATTTTGATATCAATAAGTTACCCAAGCGAGTTGCATTGAATCACGTGCAGTTAACTGCGCTTTCATTGTTTAATCAACCCGTCCGGGCTGGTTCGGCGTTATTACCACAGACCTTGGCCAATCTTGAACAGTTGGTACTGACCTATGATCAGGATATGTTTAGCATTCGTTTCGCCTCACCTGAATATAAACAAGCACAGCAAATTCAATATCGTTATCAACTAAAAGGCTTTGACCGTGATTGGATTCAAACGTCGGCACAAAGTCCGGTTGCAACCTATACCCGTTTACCACCAGGCGATTACTTGTTCAAGGTTGCGGCTCGCTTACCGGATGGACAATGGACTACGGACACTGAATTATCGGTGCGTGTTTTACCGCCCTGGTGGTTGACCTGGTGGTTCAAGCTCATCCTCTTTTTGCTATTGCTGTTAACTGTGATGGTAGTGCTACGTTGGCGTTTGCAGCGAGAATATCAATTACGACGAAAACTAGAGCTGTTAGTAGAAAAAAGAACCGCGCAGCTTGCTGAACAAAATCAGGCCTTGGAGCTATCCTATCAGCGCTTGCAACAAACACAGCAGCAATTGATTACTCAGGAAAAAATGGCTTCTTTGGGTGGCCTGGTGGCGGGGGTGGCTCATGAGATCAATACGCCGCTAGGTATTTGCGTTACCGCAACCAGCCACTTACAAAATGAGCAGGCACAGCTTGCCGAGGCTGCTGCAAACCGAACGATGCTACAAAGCCAGTTCAACCGCTTTATGCAACAACTTAGTGATGGTTTAAAAATACTGCAGGTTAATACGCAGCGAGCTGCAGATTTGGTAAACAGTTTTAAGCAGGTATCTGTTGATCAAAGCCACGACAGCTATCGTGAATTCGAACTTTGCCAGTATCTTAATGATGTGTTGCTGTCGTTGCGCTCGCGACTCAAACAACAACATTGCGAGCTAACTTTTGATTGTCCCCAGCCAATCATAATGTATTCCGATCCTGGTGCTATAGCGCAAGTGGTAACTAATTTGGTGATGAATGCGTTAATTCATGGCCTTGACGGGCATCCCGCACCTAAGATTCGGCTGCTAGTGGAAGATACAGCCAGTGAGGTTCTAATTCATTTTAGTGATAACGGCAAAGGCATGACAGATGAGGAGCTGAAGCAGCTTTTTGATCCTTTCTTTACTACTAAAAGAAATCAGGGTGGTAGTGGTTTGGGAGCGCATATCGTCTATAACCTGGTTACAGTAAGATTACATGGTACAATCTCAGTTAGTAGCCAACCTATGCAAGGTTTACATTATTTATTGCGTTTAACTAAGCAGGTAACGTAAAAAATCGGGGAGCCTGGGCTCCCCGTCAATGCAGGACAAATTTCACAACGACCAGAACATCCGTATTCAGGCTAAGCCCTCTCATTCCGTCGACGTTGACACTATAGCGCTCCTTTTGTGTTAATGCAAATGATTATCATTAATGACCTGCAATTTATTTGCTTGCAATAACAGTAAAGATCATTAAAATATGTTTCGTTTCGAAACTTAAGCGAAAGAAATGAATAAGCGTAATACCCAACAACGCCGCCATCTGATCGTCGCCCGCCTGCAACAACAGGGCGAAGTGACTGTTGAGCAGTTAGCCGAGCAATTTCAAACCTCCGAAGTGACGATTCGTAAAGACTTAACGGCATTAGAGGCCGCGGGGTTGTTATTGCGCCGCTATGGTGGTGCTGTGCCGGTGCCACAGGACTTTGTCTCCGATAGCAGCCTGGAAAAAGTTTCAGAGCGAAAGTTGGCGATTGCCAAAGCAGCGGCGGCGCTGATTAAAGATCATTACCGGATTATTATCGACAGTGGCCGCACCACGGCGGCCTTGTTACCTGAGCTGGCGCAAAAACGCGGTTTGGTGGTAATGACCAACTCGCTGGCCATTGCCAATGCGCTGCGCGAGCTGGAAAACGAACCGACGCTGCTGATGACTGGCGGTACCTGGGATCCGCAATCGGAAGCCTTTCAGGGCCAGTTGGCAGAGCAAATGCTGCGTAATTACGATTTTGATCAGCTATTTATCGGTGCCGATGGTATCGATCTGGCGCGCGGCACCACTACCTATAACGAGCTGTATAGTTTAAGCCGGGTGATGGCTGAGGTTGCGCGTGAGGTTATCGTGATGCTGGAGTCCGACAAGCTGGGGCGCAAAATCCATAATCTGGAGCTGCCCTGGTCACTGGTTAAGGTACTGGTTACCGACAGCGGCTTGCCGGAAAGCGCAGCGGCTGAAATAGCAGCACAAGGGGTAAGGGTGATCCGGGTTCAGGCCTGATTAACCTGAGAGCGATAACGTAGAATTTATTTATCAACTTATTGGAGTAAGTGTATGTGTGGCATTGTAGGCGCGGTCGCGCAACGGGATGTGGTGGATATTCTGGTTGAGGGTTTACGCCGGCTGGAATACCGCGGCTATGATTCTGCCGGTGTGGCAGTAGTTAACGACAGTGGCGAGCTGCAACGTTTGCGCCGCCTGGGTAAGGTTAAAGAGCTGGCGGATGCGGTTGCCGCGCAGCCGGTTCCCGGCGGTACCGGTATCGCTCATACCCGCTGGGCTACCCATGGTGAACCCAGTGAGCGCAATGCCCACCCGCATGTTTCCAGCAATATTACTGTGGTGCATAACGGTATTATCGAGAACCACGCCGTATTACGCGACGCCTTAAAAGCCAAGGGCTATATCTTTACCTCTGACACTGACACCGAGGTGATTGCCCACCTGGTCGAAGAAGAGCTGAAAAGCCACAGTTCATTACTGACTGCGGTGCAGGCTGCGGTAAAACAATTACACGGTGCTTATGGCACTGTGCTGCTGGATAAAACCGATGCCAGCCGCGTGGTAGTGGCCCGCTCGGGCAGCCCGCTGGTGATTGGCCTGGGTATTGGTGAAAACTTTATCGCGTCGGATCAGCTGGCGCTGTTACCTGTTACCCGCCGCTTCATCTTTTTAGAAGAAGGCGATGTGGCCGAAATTACCCGCCACAGCGTTAGCATTTTTGATAAAAACGGCCAGGCGGTCGAGCGCGAAGTGCATGAGTCGAACGTTAGCTATGACGCCGGCGACAAAGGCCAGTATCGCCACTTTATGCTAAAAGAAATCTACGAGCAGCCAAGTGCGATCAATAACACGCTGGAAGGCCGGCTGAGCAGCGACAGCGTGCTGGATGAAACCTTTGGCAATGGCGCGGCTGAGCTGTTTAAAAAAGTAAAACATATTCAAATCGTCGCCTGCGGCACCAGCTACCACTCGGGAATGGTTGCGCGTTACTGGTTGGAAGCGCTGGCTGGCGTGTCCTGTAATGTCGAAATTGCTTCTGAGTTCCGCTACCGTAAATCCTTTGTGCAGCCAAACAGCCTGCTGGTTAGCATTTCACAATCCGGTGAAACGGCCGACACTCTGGCGGCACTGCGCTTGGCGAAAGAAGCCGGTTATCTGGGCAGTCTGACTATTTGTAACGTCGCCGGCTCGTCGCTGGTGCGTGAGTCGGATCTGGCCTTTATGACCCGTGCCGGCGCCGAAATCGGTGTTGCCTCTACCAAAGCCTTTACTACCCAGTTAGTGGGCCTGGCGATGTTAACGCTTGCGGTGGGTAAATATAACGGTTTAACACTGGAGCAACAGCGTGAGCTAACCGCCGCCCTGCGCAGCCTGCCAGCCAAGCTGGAAGAAACCCTGACACTGGCGCCGCAAATTGAAGCGCTGGCAGAAGAATTTGCCGACAAGCACCATGCGTTGTTCCTCGGTCGTGGCGATCAGTATCCAATCGCGATGGAAGGGGCGTTAAAGCTAAAAGAAATTTCCTATATCCACGCTGAAGCCTATGCCGCCGGTGAGTTAAAGCACGGCCCGCTGGCGCTGATCGACGCCGATATGCCTATTATCGTCGTTGCACCCAATAACGATCTGCTGGAGAAACTGCAGTCGAACGTGGAAGAAGTGCGTGCCCGCGGCGGTATTCTGTATGTGTTCGCCGATGCCGACGCCCGCTTTAAATCAGATGCCACCATGCGCGTTATCAATGTGCCGCATGTGGCTGATATTCTGGCGCCCATCGTCTACACCCTGCCACTGCAGTTACTGAGCTACTATGTGGCCATTATCAAGGGCACCGACGTAGACCAGCCGCGTAATTTGGCGAAGTCAGTTACTGTCGAATAAGCGGTACTAAAATACGAAGGCCATTTGTGGCAGAGTAATAAAGTTTCACACTAAGTAATAAAATATAATACTGAGTATTAAAGAGTCATCCTGAAATCGCAGAAAGCCAGCTAAATTGCTGGCTTTCTGCTTGGGTAATTGAGTCTGTTAGTTCAGGTAATTTAGTTGAAGATTTAAGGGCCTTATATCAGAGCTTAGTAAACCAAAAAGCGATACAACTCTGCCTTGTGAACAAAACAGATGAGGATGAACAAAGATTTTATAACTTTATCTGTCACACCGAGATCCAGCATCTAACAGACATCCTTTATCAAGACGCACCAATCCCGGATAACTTCTCTGATTTAAAACACCTATTATTTGAACGCACTCTAAACCGCAAATGACAGCAGCCTGATCAGTATTAAGCAGCAGAGCTGATCAGCCGTTGCCAGCAGAAAAGATCAATTTGTGCAGCACCGCCAATTGCTGGCGCTGCCCCGCATTGCCAGCCCTGCTGTTTTACACTGATCAGTTCTACCGGTAAGCACTGACCAGGCTGCTGGTGGTTTTGCTAAGCTTGGATATAAGAAGGGACACAGGAAAAGCGTCCTTTCTTAAGTGATGAAATAGTTTAAATATCAAACATTTAAACTTGAAAACTGCGGCAAGTCTTATACTCCATGTAATTATTGGCCGGTATTATTTCTCTGGTAAATAAAAAACAATATAACACTACCAACTATGTTGAAAATTAAAATTGTGAAAAAAGCAACAATAAAACTTCTCTTCATTGCAACTGAAGCTAGCAACGGAATTACAACAAGAAAAATAGCATTAGTAACCAGCGCAAGAGAGAAAATCAAATGAATAAAATCACTATCAACCCCAGGTTCTGGGGCCGTCGCGAAGGCTAAAACCAAAAATACAATAATTAATATTATACTCCACTTCCAAATAGAGATTATTTTTTTTGATGCAATCATTACAGATCTCACTTCAATTCTTCTTTAAGTATATCCATATCAACGGTTAAAGTAGCTCTAAAAAATAAAACAGTAGCTTGTACTTCAACTGTATTGTCAGTACTAACTGTTGCAGGGCCGGCACTTAACTCTATGTTTAAATCTGGGCCCTCACGCTTCAATGATGTTGTTTTAGGTACTCCACTACTGCTATCGGACGTTTCTTCAATTTTAAAAAGTTGAGCTTTAGCGCTGACTGATCCTGATTCATAACTAGCTCCAGCAGCAAGTGTTACTAAATTTTCAGGTCCATTCGGTCCATTTCGAACAATCATTGACGCCTCAGCACCAGCATACGCTTTAGCAGACGGCGTCTTGGCGCCAATCCCGGCACCCAATGCTGGTCCCGCACCCAAGGAAGAAGCTTTTATTAAAGCTCTAGATTGGTTTATCTGAGCTCTAGCTTGCTCAATGTCAGGCATCCCTCTACCTGTAGGGTTCCGCCCATCTGGATCCACAAACCTATACGGATTATTATTAGCATAAGCATACCGGTTAAACATCATCGGGTTGCTGGCGGTAAAGCCTACCGGGTCGTTTGAGTAAAACCTGCCAATAATTGGGTCATAATACCGCTGCTGCATATAAATTAGTATGCAGCACGATCCTATCCAAATAAACGCAAAAGCAGCAAATATGCTGCCTTAGAAACTGCTTTAGCTTGTTAAGACCGGTATCGAGACTTTGTTTTCTAGGGCTGTTGCAATTGGCGTGTACAAATCAATTTCTGCAGTTGGCGCTTCTATCGAGATGATCAGAGCATATCTTGCTTTTTTGTTGTAACTTTCCAATTTAGCGCGAGTGCGCCACCAGCCCATGGCAGGGTAGATTGCCAGTACTCCCCGATCAGCTAACTCAGCTGCAGTTCCACTCCATACATCTTTATGGACTGATCCCTTATTACGAAATTCTCCAAGTAACCAATTAGAGTCGACTGGAGCTTTCTTACTCCCAACCTCCTCTGACTGGGCAGCTCTTGTCATTCGCTGCATGAAGTCCTGAACAGACTCTAGCGGCCGTTTAACATCGAAACGCAACTGGTGACTTGGGTATCTGTACTTGCTGGTAACATTTCGACTGGAAGGATTTGGCTCAATGAAATATGACAATGTTACAGTCATTTTTACTGGTGTTTCACCAAGCGCCTGTAGTTCTGCTTTCGGCCATGGAAGGTCGTGCAGATGCATGTCTTTTGTAGCTGGTGGCCCTTTGATTTTTTCAAATGGTTGTAACTCATCCTGAATTATCATAATCAAAGAATTGTTCAAACTCCAAAGAGCCCTGTTTAGATCGGGTACACCATACCCCACTGTCCTCGCAAGCCTATGTGCTTTCTGACGTTCAGTCTTTAAGTTCGGATCTGTAATCTGAGCCTTCATTGCATCTGTCCAATTTGCAGAATGAACCATTAAAGCTCTGACTGTTTCTGGCCACAATTCTGGGTAGTAGGACAAGATTTCAGCAGCAAATTTAGCTGCAAGTCCAGTCGCTGCACTCGTTGCGTTGAAGGTAGTAAATAGCCGCCGTTGAATATCGTGGGATGTTGTTAATAGCTGTAGGCTAGGTAACTCTACCGGACTTATGTCATCTACAGCAACATTTCCCCCTTCGAAAACGACCTCTGGTTTTATTGGTGTATCTGATTCCCAAAGAATAGATGTCGAGCTATGCGGACACAATCCACCGTCTGGCGCAAGCAACGTGAATTGCTGAGGATCTGCATCTGATATCTGCATTTTCCGAGTATATGCACCTATTGTCAGTGCATTCCAAGATTGGGCAGGATCATGAATATCCTGAACTTCATTGTATTTTGGGTACTCAAGCAAATTACTCAGGCTCGCGTCAGCATTTCCTGCGCACACTAAAAGCAATCTTCTGTATTGATTTTCACCCAGATAATCTGATGCTAAAGCATCAACGGTTGACGACCATGTTGATGGACGTCCTCTATCCCGAGACTCCAAGGCAGACAACGCTAAGGCATAAACACGTTTGCGAACAGGATTCTTAATTTCGACTTCGGAAACCCCGTCAGACGTGATGTTTCCGAGATGCTTTCCTTCATTATCGCCTGGATAGCGCAGTAATTTTGAAGACTCAATGCGATGCCGAATCTCGACTTGGCTTAGCTGACTCAGCGGATCTGTTAAATCACCCCATAGCGCTATGCCTGCCATTTCAGTGCCATGGCCATCACTGTCGGCTGCATCCCAGGTTGGGTCTACCACAGACAAATCAGCAGCTGAGCATGCAGGCTTTAGAAGTGGATGTTCAGCATTGACGCCAGTATCCAAAATGCAAACGTAAGGAGAGTCATCGGATGCAGTAAAATTAGCGCGTTGAAGCAAGTCTGTTGACCAAGCACGTTGCTCTTCGATATTTAAATTATCGAAAAAATCAGCAGTCGTCTTTGCCTTTCTGATTTCAGATATCTTGCTTAATAATAATGCCGATGACGACAACGCAGCAAGGCTTCCGCGGACTAATAGCACTGTGCGTTCAGGAAACTCCAGAACGCTATCAGATACTAATAGCTCCGCGACAGCGGCTAATTTTCTGAAATCATGAACAACTGCAAGCCTGTCAGACAGAACCGGTAACCATACCTCGAACCAGGTTATCTCATCTACTGATTGCGGGTACAACTCTGGAGCATCAGTCCATAAATTCTCTATAGCAGTTTTTCGGATTCGTTCGATGACATTGAGCAAAGAGTGATTTCTAGGCCCTTTTTTGCCATTTTTAGCGGGGTCCATGTATTCAGCAATTTTTCGCTCAAGTACATAAAGTTTCCCTTGTGGAACGAGAATGGACACAGTAACAAGTTGTCCCGCCTGCGTCACATTTAACACTTCTATACCCGCTCTGGCATCGGCAAGCTTTTCAAACTCGAAGTCATAAGCTGTATCAGCATCAAAGCTTATTTGAAGCCCAAACGCTGATTCTAAATCGTATTCCTCAGCATCTTGAGAAAGTGAAATCTCGTCAGGTTTAAGTGCGGCTAGCTCTTGTTGAAGTTTAGCGCCGTGAGCCTGCGGATTTCTCGCCGGAATATTGGGTGTGATAATTACCTTTTTCGGGTAAGTATACTTTTGAGGCTTGCCATTCTGACCAATGATTATATGACGCTTTACATCCTTGTTTTCAGCCATATTTACTCAATATCCTCGCTAAAGCTCTTTTGCATAGTTCTTCTATCAATTATTGCGGCTTCAAGGGCTGGCATCGTTACTTTGTCATAGCCGTGGATCAACATATCCTTTATCGCTTCTTCCGCTGCCCTGGTTATCTCAGCACTGCTCAAGCCCAATGCCTTATCAGGTAACTTTTTCCATGAAAAATTTTTAGTTACAAATGGCGCTAGTCGATTCTTGAAAAGTGTTATGACCTCTTCTGCTGTGGGCAGCTCATATCGGATAACATCATCAAACCGGCGGAATAAAGCACTATCAAGTATTTCAATATGGTTCGTGGCACAAACAATCAAGCTGTTGGAGTCATCTTGCTCAATCATCTGCAGAAAACTATTCAGAATTCTGCGCGCTTCGCCAACGTCGTTAGCATTGGAACGTTGGGAACCCAATGCATCGAACTCGTCGAAAAAATAAACACCGCGAACATTATTGATCGCATCAAAAACTTGGCGAAGTTTTGCAGAAGACTCCCCCATAAATTTGGTGATCAGTGCATCGAGGCGAACCTGAAACAACGGATAATGCAGTTCGCCAGCAAGTATGGATGCAGTGAGGGTTTTACCTGTCCCTGGCGGGCCAACAAGAAGAATCTTACGACGAGCTGACAGGCCATGACTCTTGAGTTTTGTCATGAACTGTTGTTCTCGAACCAAACGATTAAGCTTTTGTTTTAATTCATCTTTTGCGATAAGCTCTGTCAGCTTGTTTTTTGGTTCAGAAGCAAAAAGTAACCCGCTGGTATCTTGCACACCCTTGGCTATCGAGATAGGGGCTGATTTGGAAATACTTGCCTTTTTTCGAGATATCTCAACGAGATCGCGTAGCTCTTGAGCAAGTTTACCATGCCCATTTCTAGCTTCATGAGCCGCAACCTGGAGGGCTACAGACAAAAAGCGATCATCATCCTTATCAAGATGCGATTGTAATAACGCTTTTATTTGCTCTGAGCTGGCCATAATAAATACTCTAAGTTCGTCCCTAAAACTGTCTCAACTACTAAATGAAACTTACTGATCATTTTTACATATATAAAGCAAAACTGCTACCCGATGGCTGCAGCACAAAGGGTAATCTACGGACAATTTGCTTTACATTGTGTATTTATACAACAGTTTTAAAATAGTCCGCTCCCTCCACGCGCCGAAGGATGCGTTTTAATATACACTTCTTTGAGCTTCTGCCTGCTGACATGGGTGTAAATCTGTGTGGTAGTGATGCTGGCATGTCCCAGCATTTCCTGCACATGCCGAAGGTCTGCGCCGTTATCCAGCATCATGGTGCCAGTCGCATGGCGGAACATATGGCAGGCACCAAAACGCTTTATACCGGCCAGGCGGATGTAACGCGAGGCCAGTTCTGACAATTTACCCGGTTTAAACGCTTTGCCGTCATTGGCCAGGAACAGCGTATTGCCGGAGCCGACATAGTTAATCATCGGCCGCACTTTGCTGATATACACCGCCAGCCACTCACAGGCGCGTTGGCTAATTGGCACAATACGCTCTTTTCGGCCTTTGCCATGATTAACCCGCAGTAGCTGTTTCTCAAAATCCACATCATCAAGTTTTACCGGAATAAGCTCACCACGGCGGACACCGGTAGCAAACAAGGTTTCCAAAATCGCCCTGTCACGAATACCCCGCAGGCCAAACTGTAACGGCTGCACCAGAATAAGCTCAATTTCTTCTTCGCTGAACAGCGCTTTAGGTAACGCACGGCCAATAGACGGCAGTTCAATGCCCTCCAGGCTGTTGCGATTAAGTAAGCCCTTGCGGTACATGGCCGCAATAAACACTTTCACGGTGGTTAATATATTGCGTTTATGCGCCACGCCCAGTGGTTGGCCATCGCGCGGTTTACGCTGGCTGTTCAGGTACGCCATAAAATCATCCATCACATCCAGCGTGATCTGGTCTATGGTCTGAAGCTCTCTGGCAGCACACCAGCGGCAAAACTGCTTAAGCCGCGAGTGTTTTCCATAGACGGTATCAGCACTTTGCCCTTTGGCTGCGCACAATGCCAAATAATATTCCATACACGGCCACAGCAGGCGGCTGTCAGGCTTGTCCATAAATCAACTGCCTGATGGCCGTTAAGCCTTGCTGCTGGTAAAACCCCGGTTCAGGTTTGCGCCAGTGCACCACGGGTTTATCCCAATGCCGAAGCCGCACCGCTATCCGATAACCTACCGCTGCCACTATATGCGCTTTGGCATCAAGCTCGGGGAATACCACACAACCCCGAAATCGCTCATGGCCTGTGGTCATCAGCAGCCCTTGACGCTGCAGGCTTCCCCGTATAGCACCACCATCAAAGGTACGACGTTCCGGCAGTTCTTTGCCCAAGGTTCGGTCACAAAAACCAATCATCCTATGGGAACGTTGATCTGGGCCAAGGCGTGGTGACTTTGCAACAAACTGCTGAGCCAGTTCGCTTTGCAAGTAGCGCTGATGGTAAAACTCAAACACCTGCTGCAGGTACATCTCATCCAAATTAAGCTGGCCAAGTAGCTGCAGATACGCTGAAGACGGGTTATTCATCACGTACCTCCTGCACTTTATTGGCTTTTTTCCGCAGTGACTCGCCATGCAATTCCAGTTTATGGGCGCGATGGATCAGCCTGTCCATAATCGCATCTGCAACTGTGGCCTCGCCAATGTAATCATGCCATTTCGAGACCGGTAACTGACTGGTTAGTAACAATGAGCCTTGACCACAACGGTCTTCAATCAGCTCCAAGAGCTCATGTCGTCCAGTTGCGGTCAGCGGTGCCATTGCCCAATCATCCAAAACAAGCAATTTAAACTTAGCCAGGTGATTTCGCAGCTTGGGTAAAGAGCCATCTTTACGGGCAATATCCAGCTCTTCCATTAGCAGCCCAAAGCGCTTATACAATACTGCCTGGTTTAGCTTGATAGCCTGATTTGCCAACGCGCAGGCGATCCAGCTTTTACCCACACCGGTAGGGCCGGTAATAATTAAAAACTGGTTTCGCGCCACCCATTCGCACGTGACCAGGCTGGCCAGATAGCCTTTATCGATCCCACGCTTTGCCAGATGATCGATATTCTCAACACAGGCCTGAGCTTGTTTTAGTCTCGCAGCCTTAAATAGTCGCTCACGTTTCTTCTGTGCCTTGTACTGAATTTCCTCACAGGTCAGAAATGCCAGAATATCGATAACTGGCAGAGCCGCCATATCAGGCGTTTCCAGTACCCGCTGCAGTGCGCTTAACATGCCGGGCAAATAAAGTGACTGCAGATTTTCAAACACCTGTTGCTCACTCATTGCCTTGCCCTCTGTTGATATAATATTGTGCACCACGCACATTGTGATGCAGTGGCAATTGTCGCTGTACTGGTGTCTCTGACTCCGCCGTTTCATCTAAATGACACTGCAAAATCGAGCGCACGCTGCTTGCTGTTAGCGAATGGATGTCACAGGCGCACTTACAGGCTCTTTCAAAGCGTTCATTACCATAATGCCTGGCCAGCTTTTGCAGTTGCGAGCTGGCTTTGCAGCCCTGTAGCGAATGCTCGGGTTTATTAATAAATTGAGCACATACCAAGGCGGAAGCATTCTCGCCAATGTCGTTGGCCCACTGTATAAAATGGGCTTTAGATTGCTCAGCATAAGCTTGATGGCTTTTCGGGCGGTGGCTGGGCTCTGTAGTTGCACCGCCTTTGATAAAGCCGCGCATATGCACGGCAACCAGTTTATGCTGGAAATACATTTCAACCTTCTGTTGGCAAACCTTGATATCCACATACTGGTTAATCAGCTCGTAAGGTACGGAGTAGGCATGGCCAAGGGCATAGACGTGATAGTCGCGGTTGACCTTCTGTTGATGTATCCAGCGGCCAATATCAAAGGGGCTATCCGGCAGCGCTGATAGCTTGGTCCTTTCCAAGTGTTCAAATCGCTCGCGCCGATTGCCTTCATAGCGTTTAAAAGGGCGTTGGTTTAACGGCTCCAACAGCGCTTTTATCGCCTGGTTAATTTCAGCAATGCTGAAGAACTGTTGGCGGCGCAGTACCACTGTGATCCAGCGAGTCACCAGTAACACGCCAATTTCAGCCAGCGATTTATCCTGCGGTCGCCTGACACGGGCAGGCTCAATAACAAAGCCATAGTGCTCGGCCAATTCCTGATAGCTCGGGTTTACTGTCGGGTATTGTCCTGGGGTGGTAATCGCTGATTTAAGGTTATCCGGCACCACTAAGTGCGGCGCACCCCCGTAATAGGCCAACATCTGCTGATGGGCAGCAAGCCAGTCTTCCAGCTTTTGTGAGCGCAGGGCTACCGCGAAAATAAGCTGGGAGTAACCTAACACGCCGACAAAAATCTCCGCAAAGTGAGTTTCTTGTGTTTCTGGATCAGTCCATGGTATCCGCTTACCAGCAAAGTCGACAAAACAGACTTCTCCAGGCGCGTAATATTGGCGCATAGACACATCAATGGATTTAACGAACTGGCGGTAGTAATGGGTAAACTGGGAGTAACAAAACGCATCCGCTGGGCATATGCTGCGATACTCTTCCCAAAGCTGAATCAGTGTTTGGTGCTTAGCTTGCATCAAGTGATGGATATGTGGCCAGTCCGGCTGACGTTTATCCGAGCCGGGCTGTTTCTGCTTATTTAACTTTTCGACCAATTGGTTATCCGCCAACTGCGCAACGACAGTATGGTTTATCGCTGCTTCTCTCAGCCTTTGCCGGTAGGTTCGTACCGTGTTGGGCGATGTCGCCGCCAGTTGCGCAATACGACGGTTGGAAAAGTTAGTGGTTAGCAGCAACCGAATAAGTTGCCGCAAGGTATGCTTGCTCATAATGAGCCTCCTTAATTTCAATGTGAATGAAATCAAGGCACGCGCAGGCCTGTATCTTCAACCAGAGCCGAAAACTTGACAGGGATGCAATAGAAAGCTTAAATAAACGGGTCGAGGTAACCAAAATTCGACGAGTTCCGAAAAAGTCAGAGTCCGCAATACTCTGGCTTTTTCACTTTCTGTGCCTTGGTAAAATAACGATATACTTAGCTACTGTTCGATAGGCGTCTCCTCTGGTTCATATGGTTGTTGCAGTCGTTGTGTTGCCAGCCAACAAGCAATATCTTTCACCAATGCAAATCTGCCGCGCCGTCCTTTTATGGTGAACAATTTCACGGGAAAGGTTCTCTGAGACATATGCTTGCGTAAAGAGTGAATACTTCGATACCCCATAGCCTCCGCGAGTTTTTCGCCGGTCAGCAAAGGCGAACCGTAGCTGTTCATCAGTTCACGCTCTAACTGCAAAGCTAGCGTTTCTAATTCACTACCTTCACTTGTATCTGCCTGCATCGTCATACACCTGCATAGAACTCATAGGATTAACTAAGAGTAAGCAATTCTGCTAATCTTGCATAAGGCTTTATTTCTTAATTAAAGGCACGACTTGGAGAGGTGCAATGAGTATAAATGCCATGCATATCAGAGTGTTAACTCACGCGCTGGGGATTTAGCATTGAAATTGCTAAATTTGTTCGGCGTCAACTATCTTGGC
>NZ_LZEJ01000018.1:0-61648 GCF_001704375.1 Alishewanella sp. HH-ZS
CTACTATTTGGCACAGTTATTTAGAGAAGCGGCGTATCAGCGCCGCTTTTTTATTGCCTGCCATTCCCGCTGCCGGATTTACTGCTCGATACTTTGAGTATCCTGCGCCATAGGTATATACTTCTACTATCTAGTTGTTGGAGTTGAATATGGATACGGGCACAGTGTTTAAAAATAACAATACCCAGGCGGTGCGACTGCCGGTTGAAGCGCGTTTTCCAGACGATGTAAAAAAGGTGGTGGTGCGTGTTGTCGGTAAAGACCGCATCCTAACGCATGTTGCCAACAGCTGGGATTCGTTTTTCATGCAATGCCCTGCGGTAACAGACGACTTTATGACTGAACGGGCATCACAAGAGCAGCAAGAACGGGAAGCCTTTTAATGCTGAAATATATGCTGGATACCAATATCTGCATATATGTAATAAAGCACCGCCCTGTTGAAGTGCTGGAAACCTTTAACAAGTATGCAGGCTTAATGTGTATCAGCTCTATTACCTACGCAGAGCTTTGTCATGGTGTAGAGAAAAGCGCGAGACCAGAGCAAAACCGAAAAGTAGTAGAAGATTTTGTTTCCAGACTAGAAACCTTACAGTATGGTGAAGTTGCTGCTCAGCACTATGGTGAGATAAGAGCTGAACTAGAAAAAAAAGGTAATCTGATAGGTCTAGATGATATCCACATTGCGGGACATTGCAGAAGTAAAAGCCTTTCCTTGGTTACAAACAACACAAAAGAATTTATTAGCGTTTCAGGCTTGAGGCTTGAAAACTGGATCAAAAATATCGACTAGACTCGTGGAGTTTATTAGAAGAAGTAATAGACGTCCCTTTTAAAGGGTATAACTAAAAATTATAAATCTAATCGGGCATTACATTGTAAACGGTTAGTCCAACGGGATAGCAGACATGAACATTAACCATTCTGAATATACAATTGCAGAGATAGCTGAACTTTTCAAAAAGAAAGATCTGATAATTAATCGACACTATCAAAGAGCATCTGGAGTTTGGCCAATATCAGCCAAGGTTTTTTTTATTGATACTCTTCTTGAGAATTATCCATTCCCTAAAATGTATTTTTATCAGTTATTTGATAGAGCTAAAAGGCGCCCAGTAATGGAAGTTATTGATGGTCAACAGCGCCTAATGACAATACTGGAATTTGTTGATGGTGATTTCAAATTAAACAAAGGCTCTAAAAATTATGCCGGGATGGCTTTTTCCAATTTGAGCGAGGAACAACAAGAAAAATTTTTAATGTACCGAGTACCGGTGGATGTTATTTTGGCAGCTCAACGTTCCGAACTATTAGAAATGTTCAGGAGAATGAACGCATATACTGCACCACTGAATACTGCAGAAAAAAGGCATTCTCAATTTCAAGGAGCTTTTAAGTGGTTTGCCGTTGAGTTATCTTCAAAAATTAGCCCCATGTTAGAAGAATGGGGAATTTTGACTACCAAACAAATAGTCAGGATGTCTGATAGCGAGCTTATAGCTGAATTATCACTTGTTTTAGAAAAAGGCTTAATAAACAAATCTGAAACTGAAATTAATAAAATTTACAGCAAGTATGATGATGCTTTCCCAGTTGCAGCTATTTATGAAAGCATTATTTCAGGTTTCTTCGAGAGTATGGCGACTAATTTTTCAGAGTTACGCGGTACAAATTTATCGAAACCATATGCGATCCATTCTTTGTTCGCAGCTTATGCTCATATCACACACGGAATACCAAATGGAGAAGTGGATTTAGGTTTTCCTACTAGAAATAAAGCAATTAAAGTTTCAAATGACGTAAAAATGGCTTTGTTGGAAATATCAGATGCGCAAGAGCTAAAAGAAGTCACAGGCAAATATGGTCAATATGTTGCTGCGGCATTAAGTACAACAACAAAAGTTGCTCAAAGAAGAGCGAGAACTAAAGTACTGGCGCAGATTCTTGATCCGAAATGAACGATCAATACAAAAGCTTCATAAAGAAAAGCACTAAATTCAAACAACGCGCTGACCTCATTCTCAACCATAGAAGTGAGTTATGGATGATTCAGTATTTGAATATCAGCCTACTTTCCGATCTCTGGCAGGCTTGGTGCTCATTTTCCAGAGAAGTAATCCTAAGCTCGTGCAATGGTACAACGACTAGATCCGGAGCCAGAGTACCTCCAATAGCAGGGGATAAATCATGGCAACGATTAGGTTATGTTGTACAACAAGCTAAGCGAGGTAATCCTATTAAACCCTCAAAAACAATCGCATTTTTGAGGGAAGAGCCCACTTGGGGTGATCAAAATGTATTAATTTCTGCAGTTAATACACTTATGCCCAGTAATATGACTACTTTGTTAATGGGTTTTGGGCAACCGACTAAAGCTATTCCTCATATTCAGACAGTCAGAAATGCAACAGCTCACTTGAATTCAGAGACAATTGCTAATGTGAAACAACTACTGCCCTTTTATCTAGGTCATGGCTTCTCGCATCCAATTGATATCATGTGGATGCAAGATCCTAATGCTAGAACTGAAGCTATTTATTACTGGCTTGATGAGCTTCAACTAATAGCCGATATTGTAACTTCGTGACAATTACAAATCATGTAAGAGGTATTGATTTTATTATGTTTTTAGAAAGTTCAACTCCCGCCAGCTCCACCAACTAGAGAAGCGGCGCATTAGCGCCGCTTTTTTATTGCCGTAACCACAAACCACAGCATAATCTCACCATCTAGCAATCTTTGTTTGCCAGCAGCAATTTAACCTCTTAGCGACTATCCTGCCCCCAAAGCCGCTTTATCATAACCTTGGCGATGCGAAATACACTCTGTATCGATACTATGTATAAATAATTTTCACACCTTTTTCCCTTGCCCTGTGGTGATTTAGCAGCGATTTGCTGCTAAATAAGCGCTTGCTGGTTTGATCTCTGCAAATAAAATCTGCATAGTAAGCAGCAGTGCTGCGCTGCGCCTGAAAATGGGCGGCCAGTTGCATAGCTGTATCAGGGAAGAATGCCGCATTCAGGACGCGCCGGCCGGCTTATGCTATTACAACAAAAACAGCATTTTCCTATTGTCAGGGTTGCGCCATGCATTCTAATTCTCAGGCCAGTCTCGCGCTTAGCCTGCCACAAACTGCTGTGCCCAGCGAACCACACTCACAGCAAGGTGGTCACTGGGCATTATTGTTTCAGCGTGATTTTCAGATCAAACGCGCCGTTAGTAGCGACGAGCAGCAACAAAGCTATCGCTTGCGCCATCAGGTATATTGCGAAGAGTTAGGCTTTGAACCCACCAACGCCAATGCGATTGAGCAGGATCACTACGATCAGCGCTCTGCCCATTATCTGCTGCAACACCGGCAAAGCCGAAGCCTGGCAGGCACTATGCGGATGGTGTATTGCCGTACAGCTGCCGAACAGTTACCGGTAGTCAGTTATTTTGACGACCATTTTACTGAACCACAATTGCAGCCAGCTGCCTTTGCGCCGCACAGCGTTTGCGAATTATCACGCCTGGCGCTGGCCGGTGAATTTCGCCGCCAACAGCAACCGCATAATCCGGCACTTAGCCAGTTGAATCCGTTGCAGGTTAGCCCGAACAACAGTCATTATCGTTATCTGGCGGCGGGTTTGTATCTGGCTGCGCTGGAGCAAGCCTACAGCGAGGGCATAGCACACGCCTACGCTGTGGTTGCGCCCGCTCTGGCCAGAATGCTCAACCGGGTCGGCTTTCAGTTCCGACAAATCAGTGCGCCGATTGAACTGAATGGCCAGCGCGCTGCCTATTATCTGGACGTAGACAAAAGCCTCTATACTCTGTGTGATGATTATAAGCTGTTACGGCAAGTGCTGGCGGCGCAACTGGCGCAGGTTAGCCTCTCTGGCATCCGCTAACATCTGACGGATTACATAGCACTATGGATTCATTAACCCAAATTGCCCTTGGCTCGGCGGTTGCCGTTGCTGTAGTGGGCCGCAAAAGCTCAGTCAAAAAAGCCGCGCTCTGGGGCGCGGTGGCCGGCACGCTGCCGGATCTGGATATCTTGATCGACTACGGTGATGCGCTGAGTAATATGGTGTACCACCGTGGCTTTAGCCATGCGCTGTTTTATCTGACTTTGTTATCACCGCTGCTGGCGCTGCTGATCTGTAAAATTCATCAGCAAATGCCGCTATACCGTCATTGGTTGCTGGCGATCTGGCTGGTGCTAATTACCCACCCCCTGCTGGATACTCTTACCATCTATGGCACCCAGCTGGCGCTGCCCTTTAGTAATCATCCGTTTGCGGTGGGTAGCATCTTTATTATCGATCCTCTTTATACGCTGCCATTATTGCTCGGCCTGGTCTGGGTGCTCTGGCGTGGCAAAAGGGCCCTGGCTGCTAATACCGCAGCGCTGGTGTTCTCCAGCTGTTATTTACTCTGGGGGCTGGCTGCGCAGCAGCATGTATTACAAATTGCTGCCAAGCAGCCGGTAAGCAATGACGCCAGGGTGCTGGTGGTACCGACCGCACTGAACACCTTGCTGTGGCGGGTACTGCTGGTGTCCGAAGAAGCTTACTATGAAGGTTTTTACTCGTTGCTGGAAAAGAACAGCGACATCGTGTTTCAGCGTTACCCACTGGATCCTGAGTTATACCAGCGTTATCAGCAGCATCCGGATGTGCAGACACTGGCGGCTTTTACCCAAGGCTTTTTCGCCCTGGAACAACAGGGCGAGCAAGTGGTGATGACAGATTTACGGATGGGGCAGCAACAAAACTATGCCTTTAGTTTTGTGCTGGCCGCGGAGCCGGGGCTACCGGTTAGCCGTATACCTCGGCAGTTTCAGCTGGCCGAAACTGTAAGCTGGGTGTGGCGCACCCTTACCGGTGAACTGAGTGCTGCTAACCAATTACCTCGTAACCTGACCAGTCCGGACGCAGAGGCTGAGCCTGACCGCCCGGTAGCAGCTCAATATAGTAACCACTAGCCTGCTGTAACGGCAGGCAGTCGTCCAGCTGCAGCAAATCATCTTTGTGCGGGCTATCGGCATCGGTCAATAGCAGAGCTTTAGCCCTTGCCTTAGCCTCTGCCGCACTCTTCGCCACACAGAGCATAAAATCATGCTGCTCGGCAATCTTGCCCGCGTAATAGCCACCAAAATTAACAAAAAACAGCTTTTCCGCCTGCTCAACCGGCGTCGTCGACAGACGGATCTGATAGCCATCAACATTATGTAGCGCCAGATAGCTGTCTAGATGCAGGCCTTTAATCTCGCCAAACCATTGCTGGCGCAGCTGAGGGTAAGTCTGCTCAATAGTCTCGCCAACCACAAAACGCACATCGTGCAGTTCAATATTGGCACCGGGTGCGGTGCCACCTAAATAAACTAAAAATAGCTGCATCAGCTGTCCTTATAAACGAATACTTAAACCATCAGTCAGGGCACGGCGATAAGCCACCAAGGCCGGTACGCAGGCCAGTAGCGCAGCGGCAGCCAGAATGCCGCCAGCCCAGTACAGGCTTTGTAAGCTAAAGGGGCTCAGGCTGATAAAGAGGCCATAGTTTGCCGCCAGATAGTCCTGCACACCCCACAGCGCTGCCAAAAGTAACATGGCACTGCTAAGCATCGACACACTGGTCAGTAACAGCACTTCCAGTTGGATCAGCCAAAACAGATACCAGGGGCTGGCCCCCACTGCACGTAAAATCGCCATTTCCCGTTGCCGCTCCCGCATCGAAGCCAGCAAGGTGGTCATCATGCCAACTAAAGCTGCCACCAGCACCAATAAGGTGATCAGCAGCAGCATATTCTCTACCATGCCCAGCATCTGCCACAGCTCAGCCAGTGCCACCCCGGGTAAGATGGCAGTCAGGGGTTCGCCACGAAACTCATTGATCTGCCGCTGCACCACAAAGGTGGCCATCCGTGAATTCAACCCCACCATAAAGGCGGTAATTGCCTTGGGAGTTAAATCCATTTCCAGCGCCTGTTCGGCACTGACCTGCCGGCCAGGCATAGGCGCGCCCTGCTGCCAGTCGATATGGATGGCCTCAATGCCTTCCAGGCTAACATGTACAGTTTGATCAACAGGAGTGCCGGTTGGCGCCAGGATGCCGACGACAGTAAAAGGCTTGTCTTTATGCTCGGAAAAACTGACCGCGCCGATACCATGCGCCAGTACGATTTCCTGCCCCAGCACATAGCCCAGGCGCTTTGCCACCTCAGCGCCTAATACCGCATCATAAACACCAGCAAAGGGCACGCCCTCAGCAAACTGCAGCTGCTGCGATGAGGCGTAGCGGAAATGTTCAAAATAGCCCTGATTCGTGCCCAAAACCCGGTAGCCGCGGTGCGAATCGCCGAGCGATAACGGGATAGTCCAGGCGATTTGTGGATGCCGGCTGATCCGCTCATAGGTTGCCCAGCTGACATTCGCGGTGGCATTACCGATCCGGAATACCGAATACAGCAACAAATTCAGCTGACCAGAGCGGGCGCCGACGATCAGATCAGTACCAGACACCGTATTGGTAAAGCTACTGCGGGCTTCTTTACGGATATGATCAATTCCCAGTAGCAGCACCAGACTAATGGTTAGCGACAACAGGGTTAGCAGCACAGTGCCCCGGCGGTTCCATAAACTTAGACGGGCGAGTTTGATTAACATGCCACTACTCCTTGCTCCAGGGCTGTCATCGCCAGTTGATAATGAAAATAACGCTGCAACTGACTGTCATGGCTGACAAAGATCACAGTAGTGCCGCTTTTATCCGCTTCACTGAGCAATACCTGCATAAAGGCATCGCGGTTATCGGCATCCAAGGCTGAGGTGGGTTCATCGGCAATCAGTAAGGTTGGCTGGGTCAGTAAAGCCCGGGCAATGGCGACCCGCTGCTGCTGACCTACGCTTAACTGGCTGGCTTGTTGCTGCCAGTAATTATCTCCCAGTCCCAGTGCCGTCAACAGCTCGCGGGCCCGCTGCTGCATTGCTGCGGCCGGCGCCCTGGCAAAGGCCGCGCGTAACAGTACGTTATCCAGCACGCTTAGATAGGGGATCAGGTTCAGTTGCTGAAACACCACCCCGATCTCCGAGGCGCGCAATTTATCGCGACGCGACGCACTGAGCTGATGCAGCGCCATGCCGTTTAACCAGATCTCACCGGCGTTAGGCACGGTAATACCGCATAACAAATTCAATAGCGTAGTTTTACCACTGCCCGAGGCACCGCGTACAAAGAGGTGCTGGCCGCTACTTAGCGACAACTTTGGGATGGCCAGTTGCCAGCCGCCGGGCTGGTACCAAAATTTAAGATCTTTGAGTTCAATCGCAGGAAATTTCGGCTTGGTGGTCACAGGGTCTCCTTTCTGCATGCTATGATAGCGCAGCATAGTGCAATGTGCTGTGCAGTGTTCTGTGCCGTATTATGCGTTAATTAAGAGGCGAAACTCCAATGTTCAACAAGTTGTCTGTTGCGTTTTCTTTGGTACTGACCGCAATGTTGGCTTTTAGCCTGCAGGCGGCCGAGGTTAAAACCATTGAATGGACTGATTTAATGCCGGAAGAGGACCTGAAGCTATTACAGTCCTTACCCGAGGTGACGCACGACTATAGTCAGCCTTCACCGTTTGAAGATAACTACAATGGTAATGACCCTACTGCCCAGGCCTGGCAGCAAATTTTACAGTCAGCCAAGGTAAAACCGGAATTTAATAACGTTAAGGTCCGGATCCCGGGCTTTATTGTGCCGCTGGAATTTGATGACAAACAAAATGTGACCAGTTTCTTCCTGGTACCCTACTTTGGTGCCTGTATCCACGTACCGCCACCGCCACCAAACCAGATTATCTATGTTACCGGCGCGTCCAATCTGCGCGCGGATATGATCTATTCGCCATTCTGGATCAGCGGCACCATTACCACCGACAGTGTCTCGCATGACTTAGCCAATGCGGCTTACAGCATCAAGGCCGATAAGGTAGAAGAATATACCTGGTAACGCCCCGTAACAAAAATTAGTAACAAAAACAGTTACAAAAAAGCCGGTTTGCTGTTTTAGCAATACCGGCTTTTTTATGGCGCTGCTTTTCCAGCGCCTTGCAATACAACTGCCGTTAGAATCGAATACTGTTGTTATTCAGCGTTGCTGTAGCAGCGCCCTGGCGACCGTTAATCACCCACTGCACCTCCACCTTTTCCAGTGCCGGCGTCAGACTGAACAACCCCAGCTCCAACTGCTGCAAACGCGCCGGGTTTTGACACAGCAAACTGATATTGGCATAAAAATCGCCATGACCAGTGTAACCCGGTTCGGTCAGATCAGTATTAGCATCGGCGCTTTGCACTTCGCAGTGGGCGTCGCGGCTTAAAGTAAGCCAGGTTGCCTGAGCAAGATTATCCAGCGCCAGCGCAATTTCCTGCCGTTGCTCGTTATTGCTTGGCGCATGTTCAAAACCGACGATATTGTAGGCGGCAGATTGCAACGCCAGTTGCAGTTCATTGCCTTCCAGCACCAGGGTCAGCGTCGCCGCGCCATGCACATGGGCACCCAATTGAGTCATGTCATCATGATCATGGTCGTGCTCATGCTTGTGGTCATGATCGTGTTTATGATCATGATCGTGATTATGTTGTTCAGCCTTAGGCGCTTTGTCGTGCTGATGTGCCGGGTGCGCCTGAACCAGCGCAGCCGGGCCCAGCAGTAAGGCGGGCAGCAGCAGGGCGAGCAATTTTGATGACATAGCCTTCTCCTCAAATGTTATTGTGTCACATCATACTCAGTTTTTACGCGACTGCAACGCTAACGAATGATCGCCAAAGGGCCCGCGCCCGTACTTGCCATAACTCTGATTAACTGTGGCCGCTATGCGCAAACTGATTATTATTCTGGGCGATCAATTAAGCCCGGCCCTGGCCAGCCTGCGTCAGGCAGGTCCTGACGACCTGATTCTGATGGCAGAGGTGAAAACCGAAGCCCGTTACGTTAAACATCATAAGCACAAAATCATTTTACTGTTTAGCGCAATGCGTCATTTTGCCGCAACCTTGCGGCAACAGGGCTTTGCGCTTTGTTATCTGGAATACGGCGCTCAGCCGGGTATCCACAGTATGACCGATGCCGTGGCCTATGCCCTGCAGCAGCAAGAGTTCAGTGACATTGTCATCACCGAGTGCGGCGAATACCGGTTGCAACAGGAAATACTGAGCTGGCGCGAACGCTTCAGTTTGCCGCTGCACGTGCTGGAGGATGATCGTTTTATCTGTTCAACGGCGATGTTTGCACAGTGGGCCACTGATCGCCAGCAGCTGAGGATGGAGTTTTTTTACCGCCAGATGCGCCGCTACACCGGCTTACTGATGGATGCGAAGCAACAACCTGTCGGTGGCCAATGGAACTACGATAAAGACAATCGCAAAGCCTGCCCTCCGGATCTAAAGCAAGTTCCGCCATTGCAGTTTAGCCCCGATGACATTACCCGGCAGGTGATGGCGCTGGTTGAAACCGAGTTTGCCGACCATCCTGGCAGCGTCGGCGAATTTCACTATGCCGTCACCGGTAAAGCCGCCCGGCAGGCGTTCTTGCATTTTGTTGATCAGCAGCTGGCCAATTTTGGCGATTATCAGGATGCGATGCTGCTGGAACAGCCATTCTTGTTTCACAGCATCTGTTCGATGTACCTGAATGCCGGTTTACTGGATGTGCGCTGGATGTGCCAGAAAGTCGAAACCGCGTGGCGCGAACAAAGCGTCAGCCTGAATGCCGCCGAAGGCTTTATCCGGCAGCTCATTGGCTGGCGCGAATATGTCCGCGGGCTGTATTGGTTAATGATGCCAGACTACAGCCGCCATAATTTCCTGCAGGCGCATACACCTTTGCCCGGGTTTTACTGGCATGCCGGAACTAAGATGCGCTGTATGCAGCAGGCGATCAGTCAAACCCTGCAACATGGCTATGCGCATCATATTCAACGCTTAATGGTTACCGGTAACTTTGCCTTGCTGGCGGGCTTAGCCATCGATGAAGTCACGGCCTGGTACCTGGCGGTTTATGTCGATGCCTACGAGTGGGTTGAGTTGCCTAATACGCTGGGAATGGCGTTATTTGCCGATGGTGGCATTCTGGCGTCAAAACCCTATGCCGCCAGCGGCGCCTATATCAACCGGATGAGCAACTATTGCAAGCATTGCCACTACCAGGTGAAAGAGGTGACAGGTGCCAAAGCCTGCCCTTTTAACGCCCTATATTGGGATTTTCTGGCCCGTAACGAGTCGCAATTAGGTCAGAATGCACGGATGCAGCTGGCTTATAAAAACTGGCATAACAAAACGCCGGAGCAGCAACAGGCGATCCGTGCCCAGGCTGCGCAGTGGTTAATACAGATTGAGCAGTTATGACAACACTGGTACTACTAAATAGCGGCTTACGGCTGGATGACAATCCACTGCTCAAGGCGCCAGCGGGGCCTGCCGCTGCCGTTGTGGTGCTTGAGCAGCAGCAGTGCTTTGGCCGCCAGTATGGCCTCTATCGCTGCAACCTGTGGCGCCTGAAAACCCAGCTGCAAGCCGTTCAGGCGCTCACTGAGGCCCTGGCACAGCACAATATTGGCCTGATTATCCGCTTTGGCGATACCCGCAGCGAACTTTTACAGTTAGCAGAACAGCTGCAGGCCGATAGGCTGCTGGCCAGTGAGCCAACGGCACCGGAGGAATACCAGGCGCTGCGTGCTCTGACCCCCATGCTTGCGCTGGAACTGCAGGATAATAACAGCCTACTCGGCGCTACGCTAAGACCAGAACTTGGCCGCTTGCCCGATCGCTTTACGCAATTTCGCAAACAGTTGGAGCCAAGCCTGTTGGTCACGCCGCCGCAAACGACGCAGCCTGCTGGTGACTGGTTAAGCCCGGCAGCTGCCGCTACTTACTCGCAGCAGGCGATACTGCAGCAATGGCTTGGCAACAGCGTTCCGGCGCGCTGGGATGAAACTAAGGCGCTGGCGCGACTTAAGCATTTTATCTGGCAGGGCCAGCATATTCTGCATTACAAAGACAGCCGCAATGCGCTCATCGGTGAGCATTACGCCAGTTTTTTCTCAACGCCGCTCAGCCTTGGAACCTTGTCGGTGCGCCGCTGCTGGCAGCAGGTGGAACAATTTGAACAGCAGATCGAAGCTAACGAATCGACCTACTGGCTAAAATTTGAATTACTGTGGCGGGAGTTTTTCCGCTGGCAAATGCGCAAATATCAGGCGCGCTGGTTTAGCAAAACCGGCATCAGCGGTAAGGCTGATTACAGCAAACCCAACCTGAACAACTCGCAGCAGCATGCTTTTGCCAACTGGTGTGCCGGTAACACTGGCGTGCCTTTTATCGATGCCAATATGCGGCTGTTAAATCAGAGCGGTTTAATGAGTAACCGCGGCCGGCAGAATGTGGCCAGCTATCTGGTGCATGACTTGGCGCTGGACTGGCGGCTGGGCGCTGCCTACTTCGAGCAGCGGCTACTCGATTATGATGTGGCCAGTAACTGGGGTAACTGGGCCTATATCGCAGGCTATGGTAATAGTGAAGCCCGGCCCTTTAACCCGATTAAGCAGGCGCTCTGGTACGATCCGGACGCGGCCTTTGTGCGGGAGCTGCTGCCGGACATCAGCGGCGTCGGTAAGGCAGCGCATCGCCCTGCCGCGCACGCCCGCCTGTTACCGCAATGGCGCAGCTGGTTAAGCGAACTCTAGCGATGCATCTGCTGTGGTTTAAACGCGACCTGCGCCTCGAAGACCACGCCGCGCTGTTTTATGCCGCCAAAAATGGCAGCGCCGTGTTACCAGTCTATATTGTCGAGCCGGATTATTGGCAACAGCCTGACGTGTCGTTACGGCACTGGGCCTTTGTCAGCGAAGCTCTGACGCAGCTGCAGCAGCAACTGACAGCACTGGGGCAGCCGCTGTTAGTATGTTATGGCGCCGCGACCCGGGTACTACGTGAACTCTGTGCCCGCTTTCCGATCAGCGCTGTCTATAGCCACCAGGAAACCGGTAATTTATGGAGCTATCAACGTGATCTGGCAGTAGCACGTTTACTGGCAGAACTGGCTCTGCCCTGGCAGCAATACCCGCAGTTTGCGGTGATCCGCGCGCTCAGCTCCCGTGATCACTGGTTCGAGCAAGCTGATCATTGGCTCAGCCAACCGCTTTACCCCTGCCCGGCGAGGCTACCTTTTATTTGCGCCGCGAACTGGCTGGCGCCGCTGCCGGTACCGCAACGTAGCCGCGATTTGCCGGCGTGTCAGCAGCGGCAGCATGGCTGGCAGCTGCAACAAACGCTGGATAGCTTTCTACACCAACGCAGCCAGCACTATCATGGCGGCATTTCTTTTGCGGCGCGCGCAGTAAACAGCTGCTCCCGTCTCAGCCCCTTTCTGGCTTATGGCCAGCTTAGTATCCGTCAACTGCAGCAGCTTACCGAGCAACAACGTAAGGCCAGCGATTCCACGCAGCAAAAACGCGGGCTGCAGGCGTTTTACAGCCGGCTGCGCTGGCATTGCCACTTTATACAGAAGCTGGAAGATGAACCGGAAGTGGAAATGCGTAATATGCATCGCGGCTTTGATGGCTTACGCGAGGACGCCTTTGATGCGGCGCTGTATCAAGCCTGGGCCAGCGGTCAGACCGGCTATCCGCTGATTGACGCTGCCATGCGCTCGCTGCTACATACCGGTTGGCTGCACTTTCGCGGCCGCGCCATGTTGGTGGCCTTTGCCAGTTATCATTTATGGCTGCACTGGCGGCCGCTGGCATTACATCTGGCACAATGCTTTGTCGACTACGAGCCGGGCATCCACTATCCGCAAATACAGATGCAAGCCGGCACGACCGGGATCAACCCCAACCGCATGTACAACCCGGTAAAGCAAAGTATGCAAAAAGATCCCAAGGGTGATTTTATCCGGCAATGGCTGCCGGAATTACGCCGGGTGCCGGACAGCTGGCTGCATCAGCCCTGGTTGATGAGCACCTCGCTGCAACAGCAATACGGTTGTGTGATAGGCCGTGATTATCCGGCACCGGTGGTCGCGGCCAGCCAGGCCGTAAGCGCCGCCAGAGCAAAACTCAGTCAGTGGCTGGCACAGCAACGCGGGCAGTTTGAACTGGAAAAGCGTCAGGTATTTCAGCGCCATGCC
This sequence comes from Alishewanella sp. HH-ZS, assembly GCF_001704375.1. Classification (NCBI taxonomy): domain Bacteria; kingdom Pseudomonadati; phylum Pseudomonadota; class Gammaproteobacteria; order Alteromonadales; family Alteromonadaceae; genus Alishewanella; species Alishewanella sp. HH-ZS. Next base: position 13,165 of record NZ_LZEJ01000018.1, read on the forward strand.
AGCCGGAATCGGCCAGCAGAGCGGCGCTCAGTAAAGCAGAGCAGTCAGCTCGGGTTATTCGACTAACACCTTGGCTTAAGCTGACTAGTGCAGCTTAGATGGCCTCTTCGTCTTCTTCACCGGTACGAATACGGATCACCCGTTCCACATCAAACACGAAGATCTTACCATCACCAATGCGGCCGGTTTGCGCTGTGGTCATAATGGCTTCGACACAACGTTCTACCTGCTCATCAGTGACCACGATTTCCAGCTTCACCTTAGGCAAAAAATCCACCATATATTCAGCGCCGCGGTATAACTCAGTGTGGCCTTTCTGCCGGCCAAAGCCTTTAACTTCAGTTACCGTCATGCCGGTAATATTCAGATCGGCCAGCGCTTCGCGCACGTCATCGAGCTTAAAGGGTTTGATAATGGCTTCAATTTTTTTCATGGTAGAACTCATCGCTCTGCTTAGATGGTGGCCGCAGTATAATACAACAGACGGCCGGCTTCAGCTGTCAGAGCGCATTTTGTTGATCCTTTCAGCAATAAATCCGTTAAGATATCAATAACCAACAGCGAGGCCACTATGAGCATAGAACAAGCAATTATCCGGGAAATGCGGGTGCTGCCGCAGATCGATGTCGAATTTGAGATCCGCCGCCGGGTCGACTTTATTAAAGCGAGGCTGCAAAGTGCCGGCTTAAAAACTCTGGTACTTGGCATCAGTGGCGGTGTCGATTCCACCACCTGTGGCCGGCTGGCCCAGTTAGCGGTGGATGAATTAAACCGTGAACAGAGTGGTGGCTATCAGTTTATCGCGGTACGGCTGCCATACGGTGTGCAAAAAGATGAAGAGGAAGCGCAGCTGGCGCTGCGTTTTATCCAACCCAGCCTTAGCGTGACGGTCAATATTAAGGCGGCGGCAGATGCGCTGCATCAGAGTACCTTACTGGGTATTGAGAGCCTGCCGTTACCGGGTGAAGCGCAGCAGGATTTTGCCAAAGGCAATGTTAAAGCACGCTGCCGGATGCTGGCGCAGTATCATATTGCGGCGCTGCAAGGCGGTTTAGTGCTGGGTACCGATCATTCGGCAGAAAATATTACCGGCTTCTACACCAAATGGGGTGACGGTGCCTGTGATCTGGCACCGCTGTTTGGCTTAAGTAAACGCCAGGTCCGGGCCTTGGCACGGCATCTGGGCGCGCCGGAACTACTGGTAGAAAAAACACCGACAGCCGATCTGGAATGTATGGCGCCGCAAAAGGCCGATGAAGCGGCTTTGGGACTTACTTACCAGCAAATTGATGACTTTTTGGAAGGTAAGGCAGTGGATGCGGCGGTCAGCGCGCGTTTAGTGCAGATCTATCAAAAAACCCAACATAAGCGCCAACCGATCCCAACGGTATACGACCCTTTGTAACAGCGCTCATCCCCTAAAGCGGGCCGAATTACCGCTTTAGGGCGTTTTAGCATAACAACCAAGAACAATATAAATAACATTTATTTCACATTACATATCTTCGCGCTAGACTTCAAAGCAGTAGCAAAGGAGTCTGGATATGCGCCAACTTGGGTTAACCTTACTTGAACTACTGATCGCGTTAGCGGTGTTAGCTATCTTGCTATCCATCGGTGCGCCGGCGATGGACGAACTTATCCACCAGCAACGCGCCAAAAGTTATATGCAGCAATTCAGCCGTCACTTACATTTTGCCAGGCTGCAAGCCAGTAGCCATCTGCAACCGGTACGCTTGTGCCCGGTCAGCGGCAATCAATGTCTGGGCAACTGGCAGCACGATCCCATTAGGTTGACGTTACAGTTGCCAGAGCCGACACCACCATTGCTATTACGGGAACTACCGGCGCTACCAGGCGGGCATCGTCTGAACTATAACCGCCAGCAGCTGGAGTTTCGCCGTGATGGCAGTTTAAATGCGCTGGAAAACGGTACCTTTTATTACTGTCCGCCCAGCCGCTTTAACTGGCATTACCGGCTGGTATTAAATCAGGCCGGACGCAGCAGGCTGCATTATATCAATACCGCCTGCCCCTGAATGGATTTCGCTTTAGCTTGCTCATCGCCAAGGCTCTGCGTCATATTGGCATTGCTGCTCTTTTAACTGCAGCATAAGCGGACTTGCTGACGCCACCATTGCCTTTACTCCCAACAGCTTAACGGTTCGGCCAAACCGGGATTGCGCTGCCCAAGATGATTCAGACTAAACTGCCGGCAGAGTTGGTCCTGTTGTTGAGGTCCCTGCGCCGTTAACAGCAGTAAATAGCTGTGCGGTGCCGTGCTTGCCGACAGCTGTAACTGATAACGGCCGTTAAGAGTTAGCGCTGAGCTTAGCCCCAACTCAACAGCACTGGTGGCGTAACGACCTTCTGCCAGCAGATATTGCTCTTGCCGGGCAGCCAGTTCTAATAAGGTAGTAACCGCCTGGGCACGGTAGGAGCGCAGGATATATTGCTGATAAGACGGGTAACTGATACTGGCCAGGATCCCCAGCAACAGCAATGTGATCAGCATCTCCAGCAGCGTAAAGCCACGCGTTGTCATTAAAAGGCCCCCTGCTCGTCTTTAAAGGTAGCCAGACGTCGGATAAAAGCTCTGGCATCCAGCTGCAACGGCTCACTGCAATAATGGCAATCACCACTGATCCGCCGCAGTACCGGCAGAATAGTCAGTTGCTGCTCGGTATTAGTCCAGATCAGGCTGACACTCAGATCCACCTGCTGTTGCAATTGCAGACGCCCGTCTGCCAGATAGGGGATGCTCAGCTGCCGGCTTTGATAGACCTGCCCTGCGGTATGTAATTGCACCGCCAATAGCTGATGCTCGGCCAGTTCAGGCTGGCAACTGTCTGCGGTTGCGCGCATTAAAGGCGCATAGATCACACCGGCAACCACTCGCGGCAGTGCCGTTAAGCGACCGTTTAAGCGCATTTGCCAACCCGCCGTTGCCAACAAATTACGCCAATCAGCAGCACTGAGCGTAAGTTGCTGCTCTGCATCGGATAATTCAGTGCGATCTGTGAGCTGAGCGCCCTGGACAAAGGTCTGCAGCGCCGGATTAACGCTATAACGCAATAGCAGCAACACATCCTGATCCGACAGTGGGTCGCGGCCAAGCAATAACAGCAGATGCTGCTCCAGATTTTGCCAGACTGCCGGCGCCAGGCGACCTGGTAATCGCGTTCTGAGCAAGCTGACGCTATAACGAAACTGCAGTCCAAGCCCGGACAAGTCCGCCAATAGCACAGGCGTACCCAGTTGGTTGCCGGAAAAAGCCACCCGCCAAATTAAGCCTTGTTGATTCACCAGCCACAGATGATCCGCCAGCCCATCCAGATCCGCATCTTCTGCCAGCGGCTGCGCCGCAAAGCTACCGGAAAAAGCCGGATGATTCAGCGCGATGCTGGCAAGTAGTTGCTGATCTGCTGCGCCGAGCACCTGCAGCTCGGCAGGCTCCGACGACGCTGCGGCCCAGCTCAGCTCCGCCTGTATAGTCTGTTGCTGATGGTTAAGCGTTAGCCGTGCCGGTTCAGCCGGCAGAAACTCCGGGCAAGCCGCAGGCAAAGCCAGACTTTGTAGTAGTAGCCAAAGTAGCAGAATGCGGGGGCTCATGGTGCAAACTCCGGGATCTGCAACCTTTTACGTAGCAGCATGCTGCCGTAGCGGGTATAAAGCGGGTATTGATGATGTTGCTCTGCTGTTTCAAATAACACCAACTCACATTGCATGCTGGCATCTGACCAGGCGGCATAGGTTCCTGGGCAAGAGGGCAGAGCTGATACCGGATCAGGTAGCAGTTCCGGATCCAAACCGGATAACTGTAACAGATGCGCCTGCAATGCCTGTACGTCCAGTTGCAGTTGCTGCTGCGCTGCCTGAGCCGATTTCACGCTAAGCTGGCTAATATATAAATTACTACTGACCATTAATAACATAACCACTAAAAACAACAGTGCACTGAGTAAAACCATTCCATGCTCTCTCATAGCTCCTCCGTAGTTTCAGTAACAATACTCTGGATTGTCGTCCTCACTCCTCTGCCGTACTGGCAAAACTAAAATTCACCGCCCCGCTTAACAGCAGGCGCCGGTAGTGATCGCCGGGCGCAGCAAACTGCTGCGATCCCAACTGATATAAACGCTGATTCTGATACCGCATATCCGGCTCCAACGCCCGCAGTAACACAAAGAAGCGGACACCCAGGATCCGCGCATCTTGTTGAAACCAGTTGCCGCTGGTCATATCGGCGGTGGGTACTATGGCATCAGGTTGCCCGTCCTGATCCAGATCGAGCAGAAACTCAAAGTGCAGCCGCTCCACCCCATCGACTACCGAGTCGGTACTGATACTGGCTTGTCCGCCTGCAGTGCGAACCAGACGCTTGCGCATCAAGACCGGTATACTGCCAGTGCTGTGTTGCTGCCATTGGATATACAGCACTAAATGTTGGTAGGGAAAAAGCAGTGTCTGAGCCGGAATAGCACTGTCACGATCGACGAACTGCGCTTGCTGCCACTGCGGCCAGAAGTAATAACGGTTGGCACGCATTTCATCAGGCGTTACAGCTAAACCCAAAGTGCGTTTGAGTTGGATAAACTCAGTGCCATTTGCCAGGTTAGACAAACAGGATAATTGCCCGCTGCTACCGGCCGCCGCGGCATAAAGCGTCAGAAAGGGCTCATTGGTAAGCGGAAAACTACCATGCGTCATACCGGGCAGCCGGCAATCGGCGGCCGGTGGCGCAGCCTGGCTGCTACTTTGCCTGACTTGTGCTAGCGATTGACCGGCCCAGAAGCCACTGTTTTCAAACTCGTTATACAACAAATTCAGTACCAGCTGGCCATTTTGCTGCAAAAACGCCAGCTGCCTGCTCTGGGTAGAAGCAGCACTAAGACTACTAAAAGCAGTTAACATCAACGCTAACAGCAGCAGCGCCAGCGTACTGGCGATCATTAATTCGATTAATGAAAAGCCTCCTTGCTTACCAGTCATAGGCTACTCCATGGCAGGAACCTGTAGACCGGTCCGGCCTGGCCCGCCGCCGCAGTGCTGGCTGGCCAGGCTTAGCGCCGAGCGCTGTTGCCAGCTGGCTTGCAATCTGATGTGTCCGGCTTGCTGCTGTAGGCAAAACTCGGGCGCCAGCAAGAGCCCGTAGCCACTATCGGTTAGCCATTGCTGCTGCCAGCGCGCCAGCAAATGCTGGCGGTAATCTCCATCAACGCAACCCGACGCGCAAGGCGGCATACCCGTTTCCGGCAATATATCGAGAGCGGTATCTGTAGCAGTATGAAAACTGGAAAGTTGTGGCAGGATATCACGCGCCAGCGCCACCGCTGTGGTGGTTTGCAAGGCATCGGTAGTCAAGCGCAGTGCTTGCAGCTGAGCGGCAAGCACTGTCAGTAAGCCGACTTTTAAGATCAGTAAAGTGACCAGTACCTCGACTAAAGTCACTCCCTGTTGGCGTAACATGGCGACCTCGTTTAGCAACCCTTAGGTAAATAAACTTAGATCACCTTGTTAAAATTTCAACAAGATTTGTGAATTTTTTTACCAGCACCTTTGCACTGTTGCCAGATCAAAACCACCGTTAGCCCCCTTGCGCCCGGTCTGATCATAGGTCAGCACACCACAACCATCCCCAGCCTGGGCTGCGGATGGGGTTGCGGTAATCTGATAAGTTCTTTGACCTGGAGTGCCTAAACTAAAAATATAACGTTGGTTTAAATCGTTTATACATTGTAAATCAGGTAACTCAATATCTTCATAACTGAAGTTTGCCGAGTATCTTCGCTCCATAAAGTGGGACAGCTCCATCACGCAAGCGGTAGCTGCACCACGATTACTACGCAACACATAATCGCGGTAGGATGGGTAGGCAATAGAGGCCAGAATACCGACTATTGCCACCGCCACCATTAACTCGATTAGCGTGATACCTTTAATTTTATTTATCATCATGGATTACTTAACTCCCGCCAGGATACCCTGCCGCGTAAAAATTCCAGATCGACATCAACATCAGCAATACGGGTATCTGCCAAGCCGACAATCATTTTGTTATCAAAGAATACCGGCTCACTCGGCATACCATCAAAGCGGATCGCACTGACGACGGTAAGTTCACCATTGTTGACACCGGGAATACTTATAGAATCATTGCCATCAAAAATACCATCATTGTTACGATCAAAGAAATTGTAACGCAGACGACTACCTGTGTACGGGTCAACTGACATTACCCAGCCGCTACCTTGCGGATTACACAGGTTATCACCCGGAATAATAGTATTGACGACCATCGCATTACCAACCAGCTGCGGCCGGTTTACGATCCGCTCCCGCTGATCGCCCAAATCAATAAACCAGCCCCGCTTCGTCGTCATATCATTGGGTGCGCCCAGTTCAATGACACGGGCATTATTTTGCTCGCCGAGAATTTTTCGCTCCTGTAATTCACTACGGCTGGTAATCTTGGAACCATCCCGGATCCCATACCAGGTATTCAGGCTGCTGGTCAAAGGGTCCTCTTCTGACAACATCCGTCCGGTACCGAAGTTAACCCAAAGATAACCGGTCTTCGGATCCGAGCTCAGCGTTAAACCGCCGGTAACAGGTTGGCGCACGCCATTTTTGTCTGTTGCCACAAACAAGGGATCACCGCCATAAGCTACTGCCCAGCTGGCTGCTGTATTGGAAGATAAGTCAAACTTCCAGATATTGCCCTGCAGATCGCCAACAAAAAACCAATCCGTAATCCCATCGCCGTTAGCATCCCAGCCTTCAACCTGGCCAGTGCCATTATTCAAAGCAGTACCGGCATCTAGTTTTCGCAATACCTCGCCGGTTTCCAAATCAATAACCAATAAACCGGCCTTATTGACGCTATTGTTGTAACCATAGCCTACAACCACAGCCCACTTGTTATTATTTAAGCGCGCAACTACTGGTTTACTGGTTGTGATACCCAGCTCCGGAAAACTCTTATCCCAAAGTACCAGCTCCGCCGCATTAGCACTTGCCAATGCTGTGGGTGAGGTAACATCTATTGCAAACAGACCGGTACCACCGCGGCCTAAAGAACCTATGAGAATGGTTCTCCAACTGCCGCCGAGATAAACGTCAAAAGCGACCGGGGAGCCATCGACAAAGTAGCGGTGCTCGTATTCTGTGCTGGCATAATCCGCGAGATTTGCTGCTGGCGTAAGTACTGAAGCCGGAACATAAGCCATAATTTCCGTGCCATTGGTAGCATTAAACCCATGTAACATGCCATCGTTAGCGCCAACATAGACCACTGGTTGCCGGTTCTGTTGCTCGGCTAAAAAGTCCCGATAACTACTGGCACCTGCCCAATTGTAGCGCTGAAAATTGCGATTTACCGGATTTGCTAGGTACAATGGTGACGAGTTAGCAATATCACCCAATATACTGACCCGCTTTCTAAATTGGGCAGATTCACCTTCCTCTTTAGTCTGATCACCGCGCAGATAGTCAATCAAGTCTCCGTTGCCACTTAAGGCATTTCCATCAGCATTAACATTAGCAGTTGTAAAAGCCGCTGCACCGGCATTATTTCGCTTACCAAAGAAAATATTTCTACTATCCCAGGCCGGGAAATTGGCTTCCCAAACCGGCACTACAGTGTCGTCAATATTGAATGCCTTTAATGCACCACTCCACTCACCCGAATTAAAACTGCCCTGAAACACGAAATTATCTGCCTGGGTTGAGGTCGTAGTACCTGCCAGATTGGACGCTGACGCCACCCTATCTTGAATTGCCCTTAGCGTCGCCTCCAGTCTGCGGGCAAAATCATCCGGGTTATCTGCGGTAAAGAAACCACCACGACCATTAACTGCAGCATGCAGCAGGTCATCCAACTTAGCGGCATTCGTTGTCGGGTTGTTCCATGTAACACTAGCAAGATTACTAATCGCATTAAATGCAGTAGTAGGACTAACTGAGCCTGTTACACCTAACCCCACACCAAAGGTCACCATATGTTGCCAGAAGGCTGGGTTAATAGTGCTGGTTGGCACTCGATTTTCCAAATCAGGTCTCAGATCACGGTTCCAGTAATACATGGCAACGTCGGCTAGCGTGTTACTATGCCCATCAGAAAATGGCGATCTGGGCTGATATTGAAAACTCAAATTATTCGGACCTGTGATTAGAGGACCTGTGCTACCGTCAACATTGGCTCTGGCACCTGCGGTAGTTGCTTCGGCGTCATTCCAATAACCATCGGTCATCAGGATGGTAAAGCTCTGCCGGCAAGTAATATGATCTAAAGTCGGCTCTGTACCTGAGCCCGGATTTAACCCCCAGGGCCCTCTACTATCAGTACGGGAGAAGTAACGGCCCGCATCATCCAACGCCCTGCGCAGTGGGGTGTTAGAAGTTGGCCAATTACTTGTGTATAAACGACTGTAGAAATCGTCCTTATCAGAGCCGGAAAAAGGCCGTACGCCACGGATAATAGTTCTGGTACTGACACCGTCGACGTTAGTTGAAGCCGCATTTAGGGAACCAAAGCCGACCCGCATCCGCTCTGACTGACTAACGAAAGCCCGACCAATACCGCCTTGTGAAGCCAACATTCTGGAACGGTAGTAGGTATACCAATTGGCAAAATTCTGGATTTCCTGGGCATAAGTACAAACCCCGCCGGTACAATCGGTGCGGTTAGTCCTGCCACCGCCACTATAAGAGGTCGTGGTTGGCCGGATCTCCACTTTAGTATAACTGGCACGGGCAAAGCGGTTGCCGCCATTATACTGAAAATAGACCGCAGGAAAGAAAGTCCGGGTCTGACTACTGGTGCTGCATGAACTGGAGCCAGATGCACCGACAGTACAGGTAACCCAGGTTGCCGACTGGGAGTTGTCTGCCGTTAAGTTCCGGGTACCGACATTCCTGATCGGATGATGCGGCGCCGCAGCAGGGGGCGCTGGAGGAAAAGAGCTGCCGTCAGCCCTTACCCAAGGTCGATAGGTTATCTCTGGATTATAGTAAGACTTATTCACCTCGAAGGAGCGCATGGTAGCAACAAAGTTGCGTTCAGCTGCTGCTGTAGAGGATTCGTCACGGAATGAGACTACAGTATTTGTATAATCATCGGCGCCATAAACGCCATTGGCTCGAGGAAACATATAGTACGCTGAACCTCTGAACTCATCCGGCGTAATTTCCCAATGCATCGACCCCGAGTCATCGATAATAAACATAATATTGGGCGGCACAGCACTACCGGTTTGCAGTGGTACATTCGAGATCTGGATTGCACTGTGGGCACTGGCGGCGCCAAAGAGCAATCCGAACAAAAACGCCGGTTTACTCAGCATAGGTATTGCGTTAAAAGGTTTCATAGCTTGTCCTCAACGACGCCAAACGGTTTGTAACATGGTTTCTGCCCGGCCATCATTCGCTGGTACCCTGGCGGTAATTCTAAAGGTAGGTTGCAGGCAATTTGCCGGTATCGTTAACGAACGGTCACAGTCCGGCGGATAGGCCCAGTCCCCCATATATTCGATAATATATTCTGCCTGTACCACCATATCGTCATTCATCGCCGGCCCCGGTTGCCACTGCGAGTTATTCCCCGGTGCCCAACGATCGGCCGCCAGCGGATTGGGTAAATTGTAAATGCCCGGCTGACCTATCAAGCCAACTGGGCCAGCCGGCAAAGCTGCATTTTCTAAACGCCGCTCAGCGAAAAGTAAGGCTGCTTCCGCTTGTTGCATCACCAGCTGACTGTCATAGAGGTTACCTGTCATTCGCTCCTGTACTGTGGTACGCCGCATATTACTGACCGCAACCAGGGTAATGGCTAACAGCAGCAGTAAACTGACCACCAAAGCAACACCTTGTTGTCTGGATCTCATCATAATTACCCCAATCTATTACGCAGCGATACTAAGAAACGAATCGTTCTGGCGTTTGCCGGTACCTCTGTTCCTTGCAAAATAGCCGGATCTAAGGTTAGGGTGACGTTGACCGCTATAACCCTGCCCCAGGCATTAGCAGCGGTCACCGCCGCCGCTGTTTGAAATGCCATGGTGTCGCCGTTTAAGTAAGCAAACTGCAGATTGTTTACGCCAAATAGCACCTCTTCATTTAGTTGCCCGCCATTAATCAACGAAGCGCGAAACAATGACGAAACATTGGCATCATCCAGGCTGGGCGCGACAAACCAGGCCACGGACTCCAAACGCATTAGCATGGCGCCATTATTAAAGTTACGCGCCGGGTGCACACCGCAGGCCCAATCCTCCGGCGCGACAAAACCCAGGTTAGCGTCACAATTTAGCCCAGCTTCGGCCACCGTATGCTGAACTTCGTTTTGTGCTACGCCACCGACCTGATTAACCTGAAAAATACTGGCCAGGTTCTCATCACAGGCAATGGCCAACTCACCGGCTCCAACCACTGAAGGACTATTTAGTGTTAGTGTTTGGCCATCATATAAACGAATGGTATTACTTCTACCGCCACCGTAGAGCACCCGTAATGCTTCTGAGCCGGCATTAGCATTGCGGCCATTAATAGCGCCAACCGGCGCAGGCAAACCGCGGATACCCTGGCCATCGCGCCAATTGGCCCAAATTGGGTTAGTAGCGAGATCAATCGAGACCACATTTGCTACCCGCGGCGAGTTGCCACAACCGGTAAAGCCGGCATTGCGGATATCATGTGCCATTAGCAGATGTGCCATCCGGGCGGTATTCTGAATTTCTGCCAGCGCCTGATTGGCGCGGCCAGTGGTTTGATTGGCCAGGAATACTGTCAGAGCACCACCGAGTACCAGTAAGCCCAGTACCATCGCCACCATCAATTCAACCAGCGTGAAGCCTGTTAACTGCTTGTTCATGGCATAATTTCCGTAATAACCCGGCTATCAACGCCGGTTCTTTCATCATCCCATTCAATTGTCACAATATAGACATTTCGTGCAGCAACCCATTCAACTTCTGGACAAGTAGCTGCCCGAGTCGCTTGTTTCACGTCCAATACCCAGCCATGTGTGCCCAGCTCAGTACTGCCGGTACAATCACTAAAGGCAAAACTGCCCTGCCGTGCCAGTTCTGGATTCGCACGCAGTAACTCAGACAGGGTTTCGGTCAGGATCACTGCCATAGTCCGCTCCAGGGCATTATTGGTATGTCTGACACTGGCACCTTGTAACGCGGCTACACCTAATAACCCTATCCCCAGCACAAAGACTGCGATCATAACTTCCAGCAGGGTGACGCCCCGCTGTGCAGTTTGGCTTTTGCGATTTTTTAGTTTCATCACTGTACCTACGCTAAGTTAAGTCTGTCGGGGCATTACAGCCAGCGTTATGAATTTGCACAATTCTGACCCGTCCGCCGGATCTCAGCTGGATATCCCGTGCATTCGGATTGATACTGGCGACATTAGTACACACCCGCAGCACACCGTTTAATACCGCTTCCCGATTACCCTGGCGCACCACACCTTGCGGATTAAAGCGAATCACCTGCCTAACATTAAGGATCGAATCATCTATGGCAGGGCTGGCCAACAAGATAAGGTTGGCTGAGCTAAGACGACCAGCAGCAATCACAAGGTTATCTTCCGGGTTGGGGGCTAACCTGATGACCAGATAACCACGCCAGCCCGCAGCAGGTGCATTTTCGCAAACCAGCAGATCATTACTGTGGCAAAATACGATGTCCTGATTTTGCTTAATGGCTTCGTTTCTGGCCAACGCCAGTGCACCAAGCAGTTCATTTGATTGGCCGGTTAAACGGTTTGCGGCCAGTAAATTGCCAAAGCTGGGCACGGCTACAGTAATCACTATTGCCAGCACCGCCACTGTTACCATTACCTCGATTAACGTAAAGCCGGATATGTTTGCTTTTTGCACAGCCACTTCCTTATCGGGTGGTGAAAACCTGTCTCAGTTTTACTATAGCGGCGAGTACAAACAAGGTAAAAGCCGGCTTGACCAGCGGTTGAAATTTCAGATAAGCGGTTAAGCCAGCGCTTGTTTAACCTGGCTGAGCAGACGGCGGCTAACTTCCAGTAGCTCAGGGCGCCCCTGGCATTGCATATAGTGTTTGCCATCCCGGGTTAACAGCGCCTGACAATGCGCCTTATGCACCAGCAGACTACGATGGATCCGCAACAACTGATTTGGAAAACGTTGCTGTAGTGCCAACAGACTTTCTTCCAGCAAGATCTCCTGCGCCGGCAGTACCGCCGTCACATATTTATCGCCGGCGCGAAAATAACACACCTCACTCAGTGACAGTGAGCGTTTAATTCCGCCCTGCAGATAGACTAATTTCGCCGTGTCAGACTCCCGGGCTCGCTGGTCCGCCCGCGTTACCAGACTCAACTTCGCCAGTGCTTTATCCAAACTTTGCTGACTGACAGGTTTCAGTAAATAGTCTTTCGGCGCACAGTCATAGGCTGCCAGTGCATGTTCTGCATAAGCGGTGCAAAAGATGATTGCCGGTGGTGTTGGCTGAATGGCGAAAACCCTTGCCAGCTCTAAGCCATTTTTGCCGGGTAAGTTAATGTCCAGAAACACCACATCTGGCAGGTGTTGCTGATTGAGCAGGAGCGCCTGCTCAGCGTCCGCAGCTTCATCGATTTCTGCAAACTGCGCGCTCGTTTGCAGTAAACGTTTTAAGCGGGCCCGTGCCAGAGGTTCATCATCTATGATTAGCGCCCGCATCCGCTGTCTCCCGTTTTATGATAGGTAACACCAGTTTAACCCTGAATACACCATCCTGCGCGCTGCAGCTAAATTGCTGTCGCTCGACATAAAGCAGATCCAAACGATTGCGGATATTACTCAGCGCAATACCGTTTTGCTGCGTTAAGGCCGTGGCTGGCTGCATAGTGGAGTGGTTAATCGGATTCGTGATCAATAATACCAGCTGCTGCTGTCCAACCAGTAATTGCACCGAAATGGTGACCGGTTGCGACGCTGGTTCAACACCGTAACGTACTGCGTTTTCCAGCAAGGGTTGTAACGTCAGCGCCGGCAGCTGAGTATCCGGATAGTCTGCTGGCAGTTGCCAGTCCAGTTGCAGTTTATCGCCAAGCCGGATCGACTCCAGCTGCAAATACTTGCGCGCTAATGCCAGTTCCTGACTAAGCGGGATCAATTGCCCCGCCTGCATGGCGGCCCGGAATAAATCAGCCAGATCCAACAAACTCTGCTCTGCCGCCGCACTGGATTGATGCGTCAACTCTGCTATAGCATTTAAACTATTGAACAAAAAGTGCGGTGCAATCCTGGCCTGCAGGGCATCTAACTCGGCCCGCTGCTGGGCAACCAGCAGCCTGGCACGCTCGGCATGCATTAACAGTAGTTGAATTAACAATAACGAGACGACAAAAGCCAACAGCATATTCGCTGCAGTAAAATGCCAGACACTCTGATATTCCGGCAGGCCGGCAGCGAAGTACCACCAGATCACCAGCGACACCAGGACGGTTGCTAACAACAAGGCACTACCGACCAGCGTCGCCAGACGAGGCAAACTGACACCCGGCAAGCGTTGCAAGGCCGGACACAAGAACCCGAGACTTAACAAGGTTATCCAGTGACTGCAGAGCGATATCACCCCCAGTCTGAGCCAGGGGTCGCCGCTAATTCCGGGAGCAAAGGCCAGCAGGATAGCTACGGCCTGGGTTAACACCAGCAGCCGCAGCAGCATTTTACCGCGGCAAAGTGATGGAAAAACGCCAGACTGTTCGGGAGCTTGCGTCACAGTCTGTCGCATGGTCGTCTCCGCTTAACGTAGCTCAGCCGGAATGGCGAACACCACATTCTCTTCGCGGCCGGTGGTTTCGGTCACGGTTTTACCGCCCCACATTTTCAGCTGGCTAATCACATCCTGCACCAGAATTTCCGGCGCAGAAGCACCGGCGGTAACGGCAACCCGGCTGATACCGTCGAGCCAGCTTTGCTGGATATCGTTGGCGGTATCAATTAAATAGGCTTTGCAACCAAGCTTCTCCGCCAGCTCGCGTAAGCGGTTGGAGTTACTGCTGTTTTTCGCACCGACAACCAGCATCAGTTCAGCCTTGGCGGCCAACTCGCGCACCGCATCCTGGCGATTCTGCGTGGCATAGCAAATATCATCTTTGCGCGGCCCTTCAATGTCCGGAAAACGGGCGCGCAGCGCATCAATCACATCGGCGGTATCGTCTACCGACAAGGTAGTCTGACTGCTATAGCACAGCTGTGCCGGATTTTTAACCTGCAGTTTTGCCACATCCTCGACCGACTCCACCAGATAGATGCCACCTTCAGCATTATCATACTGGCCCATGGTGCCTTCTACCTCAGGATGTCCCGCATGACCAATCAGGATACATTCGGTGCCTTTGCGGCTGGCGCGGGTCACTTCCATATGCACCTTGGTCACTAATGGGCAGGTGGCATCAAACACCTTTAAACCGCGCTGCCGTGCATTTTCACGCACCGCCTGCGACACACCGTGGGCGCTGAAAATGACAATATGGCTATCCGGCACTTCGTCCAGTTCATCAACAAAGACTGCGCCGCGACGGCGTAAACCATCTACCACAAATTTATTGTGAACCACTTCATGCCGCACATAGATTGGATGCGGAAACAGCTCCAGCGCCCGCTCTACGATACTGATCGCCCGATCAACACCGGCACAAAAGCCCCGCGGATTAGCGAGTAAAATATCCATCTTTAGCTTACCTGCACAATTTCGACATTAAAGGTCAGGGTCTGACCCGCCAGCGGATGATTAAAATCAACGGTGACCGAATCGCCCACCACTTCCCGCACTAAGCCAGGCAATTCAGAGCCATCCGGCATCGCAAAGCCAATAATGGCGCCAACTTTCGCCGGCGCATCAGCCGAGAATTTACTGCGGTCAACGTAATAAATATTATCCGGGTTCGGCATACCATAGGCGTCTTCCGGGGCCAGGGTAAAGCTTTTTTTCTCACCGGCCGTCATACCTAACAGCTGGGCTTCAAATGCCGGTGACAAGCTGCCATCGCCCATCTGTAATTTTGCCGGCTTGTTGTGCACCCGGGTACTCTCGGCCGCACTGCCGTCGGCCAGCGTGATATCAAAGTGAAAAATTACTGTACTTTTGGCCTGAATTTCGCTCATTTTTTTGCCTCGGAATCACTGCTAAAACTGTCCCAGATAATCAGGGCGGCGCCAATACAGATCGCCGAATCTGCGATATTAAAGGCCGGGTAATGCCAGGTCTGGTAATACAGATGGAAAAAGTCTATTACGTAACCATAGATGCTGCGATCAATTAAATTACCGATAGCACCGGCAAACACCAGGCTTAATGCCAGTCCCAGCTTAATCTGCTGCCGTGGTAACCGGCTCATCCAGACCGCAATCACGCTACTTATCACCACCGCCAGAATCGTAAAGAACCAGCGCTGCCAGCCACCGGCGTCACTTAAGAACGAAAAGGCAGCGCCATAGTTACGCACATAGGTCAGATTAAAAAATGGCAACAGTTCAATCGAATCGTACAGGGCCATATTCTGATGTACCAGCTGCTTGGTCAGCTGATCCAGACCGATTAACAGCAGGATCAGCCACCACCAGCGCCAGGCGGTATTATTAAACAACTGCATCAGGCAAATTCCCGCTGTTCACCGCTACCTTCTACGTTACTGACGCAACGTAAACAAATACCCGGATGGGCGGCATCGGCGCCGACATCATGACGGTGGTGCCAGCAGCGCTCGCACTTGGCGGCGGTAGAGGCTTCTACCAGCACACTTAAACCTTTAATGGCGGTGGCCACCGCCGCAGCAGCCGGTTGCTCCGCACTCACCTTAGCGGTTGACGTAATCAGCACAAAACGCAGCTCGTCGCCCAGCTGTGACAGCGCCTGCGCCAATTCAGCACCGGCGAACAGTGTTACTTCAGCCTGTAAAGAGGCGCCGAGCTTTTCTTCGCGGCGCGCTGCTTCCAGCACCTTATTCACTTCATCGCGTACTTCTAACAGCTGTTGCCAGAAGGCGTCACTGAATTTACCTGCCGGTAAGTTGGCAAAACCCGGATACCAAACATCGGTAAACACATAAGGCGTGCTCTGGCCTGGTAAGGCCTCCCAGATTTCCTGCGCGGTAAAGCTCATTACCGGCGCCATCCAGCGTACCATCGCCTGAGCGATATGATACAGCGCAGTCTGGCAGGAGCGGCGGGCTTTGGACTCGGTGTGCGCGGTATACTGGCGATCTTTAATCACATCCAGATAGAAACTGCCAAGCTCCACGGTACAGAAATTCATCAGTTTCTGACTTACCTGATGGAACTGGTAGTTATCGTACGCATCAATAATTTCTTGTTGTAACTTCGCCGCCCGGTTTACTACCCACAGATCCAGCTCCACCAGTTCATTAAATGGCAAGGCATCCGTTTGCGGGTTAAAGCCATTCAGGTTGGCCAGCAGGAAACGCGCGGTATTCCGAATACGGCGGTATTTATCAGCGGCACGGTTCAGAATTTCATCCGATACCGTCATCTCCGAGGTGTAGTCCGTGGTCGCCACCCATAAGCGCAGAATATCAGCACCCAGTTTGTTCATCACATCCTGCGGTGACACCACATTGCCCAGGGATTTCGACATCTTGCGGCCTTCACCATCCACGGTAAAGCCATGTGTCAGTACCTGTTTATACGGCGCCTTGCCTTTAATGCTGACGCCAGTCATCAGTGACGACATAAACCAGCCACGGTGCTGATCCGAACCTTCTAAATACAGGTCAATTTCGGCGCCATGGAATTCCGGCCGCGCATCTACGACTGCGGCATGGGTTACACCAGAGTCAAACCAGACATCCAGGGTATCGGTAACCTTAACGTAATCCGAAGCGTCCGCGCCCAACAGCTCAGCAGCATCCAGATCAAACCAGGCCTGAATACCAGACTGTTCAACTTTCTGCGCCACCTGCTCAATCAGCTCGGCCGTGTGTGGATGCAAGGCACTGTTGTCTTTGCGCACGAAGAGCGCAATTGGCACGCCCCAGGTGCGCTGGCGTGAAATACACCAGTCCGGCCGGCCGGCGACCATATTTTCAATCCGCTGCTGCCCCCAATCGGGGATCCAGCGGGTTTGCTCAATTTCCGTTAATGACGTCTGGCGCAGGCCCTGCTGCTCCATGCTGATAAACCACTGCGGCGTGGCACGGAAAATAATGGGCGTTTTATGGCGCCAGCAATGCGGATAACTGTGCTTATAGGCTTTGTGCACCAATAAGGCACCGGCCGCTTTCAGCGCTTCAACCACGGTGTCATTGGCTTTAAACACATGTTGCCCGGCAAACAGCGGCGTATCCGGTAGATAAACCCCATTGGCACCAACCGGGTTAGCGACTTCCAGGCCATATTTCTGGCCAACCACAAAGTCTTCCTGACCATGGCCCGGTGCCGTATGCACACAGCCGGTACCCGAATCCGTCGTAACATGTTCGCCTAACACTACCGGCACGCTAAAGTCATACAGCGGATGCTGCAACTGAACTAAATCCAGCGCCGCGCCCTGACAGAAACCCAGCGCATGGTAATGCTCGATATTGGCGCGCGCCATCACGTCTTTCACCAGCTCAGTGGCCAGAATTAAGCGCTCTGCGCCATTTGGACCTTGCTCAACCTGTACCAGCGAATACTGTAAGTCAGCGTTGAGGGCCACGGCGCGGTTCGCCGGAATGGTCCAAGGAGTGGTGGTCCAGATCACCACCGAAATCGGGCCCTGACCGGCATGACCAGCCGGATGATCAAACTTATCCGCAACGCTGTCATCCAGTACTTTAAAGCGCACATCAATCGCGGGGGAGACCTTGTCCTGATATTCTACTTCGGCTTCGGCCAAGGCCGAACCACAGTCGGTACACCAGTGCACCGGCTTAAAGCCCTGTTGCAAGTGGCCATTACCGATAATTTTGCCCAGGCTGCGGATAATATTGGCTTCGGTCGCATAATCCATAGTGCGATACGGCTTATACCAATCGCCTAATACCCCTAACCGGATAAAGTCAGTGCGCTGGGCTTCAATTTGCGTTAGCGCATACTCGCGGCATTTGTCACGAAACTCCGCTGGCGTCAGCTTGGTACCCGGCTTGCCGTATTTTTTCTCCACCACCAGCTCAATCGGCAGACCATGACAATCCCAGCCCGGGACATAGGGCGCATCAAAATCAGACAGGGTTTTGGCTTTAACAATAATATCTTTCAGAATTTTGTTAACGGCATGACCGATATGGATATTGCCATTGGCATAGGGCGGGCCATCGTGCAGGATAAAGGTTTTCTTGCCTTTTTTTGCACTGCGGATCTGACCATAGAGATCATCCTGCGTCCACTTGGCCAGCATTTGCGGTTCCCGCTGCGCCAGATTACCGCGCATGGCAAAGGCCGTTTCCGGTAAATTAAGGGTATGCTTGTAATCGCTCATCCGTTTCGGTTCCGTTAGGTTGTCGGGGCCTGCGCGGACGCGGCCTCACTAAAATACTGTTGTGCTGCCGCAACATCGGCGGCAATTTGTTGTTGCAACGCATCCAGACTGGCAAAACGTTGCTCGGCTCGAAGTTTATGCCGTAGCTCTACCCGGATCTGGCTGCCATATAAATCCTGATTAAAATCAAATAAATGGGCTTCTAACTGCTCACGACTGCCCTGCACTGTCGGTCGGTTGCCAATATTGGCGACACCGTTAAAAACACCATAACAAGTATGCGCTGTAATAGCGTACACGCCCGACACCGGTAGCTTACGCCGGTAAAGCCAGACATTGGCCGTCGGAAAACCCAGATCCCGCCCCAGCTTACGGCCATGGCGCACCCGGCCGCTTAGTGTAAAAGGCCGCCCCAGCATGGCGGCGGCTCTGTCCAGTTGGTCTTGTTGCAGCGCTTCGCGAATCAAAGTGCTGCTGACCCGCTGCTCGCCCAGTTTTAAACTGGAGGTACTGTTTAAACCAAAGCCATATTGCGCCGCGGCCTGGGCCAGTAAGGCATAATTACCACTGCGGTTTTTGCCAAAATGAAAATCATCGCCCACAATCAGATGCCGCACGCCCAGCTTATCCAGCAACAGGGTTTTGATAAACTGCTGCGGATCCTGAGCGGCAAAGCTGCGATTAAAATTCACACACAGCATGCGGTCAATCCCGACGGCGGCCAGCGCCTGATATTTTTCGCGAAAGCGGCTTAAACGCGCTGGCGCGGCATTACCGGCAAACAGCTCCAGCGGCTGCGGCTCAAATACCATAACGCAGGATGGCAGCTTAAGTGACTGCGCTAACTGCTGCACCTTTGCCAGCACCGCCTGATGCCCCAGATGCACACCATCAAAATTGCCAATAGTCAGTACACAGCCTTGATGCTGCGGCAGAATATTATGGATACCGCGGATTAACTCCATGCCTGCAATAATGCCTCTGGTGCCTGTAAACGCCGGATTATAACCGGATTAGTGACGGCTTTCAGCAACAGATTTCGCTTTAAAATCAGCCAAACGTACCCCGAAAAGCAACAGCAAGGCGAAGTACAGCAGCACCGCGCCGACACAAAGGCTACTTAACAACAGAATTTGTGCTGCCAGTGGCCGGGCAATCCAGTCATTCAATTCTGGACTTAACCACCACAAGGTTGCCGCCATTAAGATCGCGGCCAAGCTAAACTTGGCTAAGAACCAGCAGTTTTGCCGGCTTAGCCGATATATTCCGGCTAGCTTTAAACCCCGATACAATAAAAACGCATTTAAACTGGCCGACATCGCAGTCGCTAGCGCCAGACCGACATAACTTAAAAACGGTGCCAGCATCAGGTTAAACACCATATTAGCGACCATGGCAATAATGCCAATTTTTACCGGGGTTTTAATATCTTGCCTGGCGTAGTAGCCAGGTGCCAGCACCTTAATCAGCATATAGCTGAGCAAACCACAGCTATATGCCACCAGACTGTATGACACCATCAGCACATCCTGCTGGGTAAATTCGCCGCGCATAAAGAGCACACTGATAATGGGCTGGCCCAGCACCATCAGCGCCAGCATCGCCGGTAAGCCAAACATCACCACAAAACGGATCGCCCAATCCAGCGTATGCGAAAAACGCTCCGCATTGGCAGTGGCATGATGGCGTGACAGGTTCGGTAGAATGACAGTGGCAATCGCAATACCGAATAAACCCAATGGAAATTCAATTAAGCGATCTGAGTAGTACAGCCAGCTCACCGCACCGGTTAATAAAAACGACGCGATCACTGTATCCAACAGCAGGTTGATCTGACTGACAGATACCCCGAAAAGCGCCGGCAACATCAGGGTGCGGATTTTCGTCACGCCCGGATCGCGCCAACCCCATTTTGGCATCACCAGCAAACCGGCTTTGGCCAGAAACGGCAGTTGAAACAACAGCTGCACCACGCCACCGATAAACACACCCCAGGCCAGGGCCAGCGCAGGCTCATCCAGCGTCGGTGCCAGGTAGAGCGCACTGCCGATAATGGCAATATTTAAAAATACCGGCGTAAAGGCCGCCACCGCAAAGCGGTTATAGGTATTTAGAATGGCACCCGACAAGGCAACCAAGGTGATAAACCACAGGTAGGGAAAAGTGATTTTCAGCATTAACGAGGCCAGCTCAAACTTATGCGCATCCGGGCCATCGTTAAGCCATTCGATAAACCAGCCCATACCAAACAGCAAGGCTAATAGCGGTGAGGCAATGACACCAAATAAGGTCACCAGCGTAACAATCACGCCGAGAGTACCAGCGACTTTCGCCACCAGTTCGCGCACCGCATCATCGCCATGCTGCGCTTTCACCTCACTTAGTACCGGCACAAAGGCCTGCGAGAAAGCGCCTTCGGCAAATAAACGACGTAAGAAATTTGGAATGCGGTTTGCAAAAAAGAATACGTCGGCCGCCGCACCGGCGCCGACAAAATTAGCAACCACCACATCGCGGACCAGCCCCAACACCCGTGAAATCAGGGTCATAAAACTTACAATCAGCCCTGACTTTAATAATTTTCCCGACACCTGAAACTCCTGTGTATAATGCGTCGCTATTTTCACCTGTTCGGGGCGCCAATTACCAGCGGTAATCCCAATTAAATTGCTGGCCTTTTCGCGGAAAGCATTTGACAATGGCACAGTAAATAGGCATATTATGCGGCCTTTAAAGAGTCCGGTTTAGTTTTTAGGAGTGTTACCTTGGCTAACATTAAGTCTGCTAAGAAGCGCGCAATTCAATCAGAAAAACGTCGTCAGCAAAACGCCAGTCAACGTTCTATGATGCGTACTTTCATCAAGAAAACCTACGCAGCGGTGTTAACTGCTGACGCAGTTGCTTCTCAGGAAGCATTCAACAAAATGGTTCCGGTAATTGACCGCATGGCGGCCAAAGGTCTGATCCATAAGAACAAAGCAGCTCGTCATAAAGCTCGCTTAAATGCACATGTTAAAGCGTTAAAAGCCGCTTAACTGTCAGAGTTCGACGAAAAAGCCAGCTAATGCTGGCTTTTTTGTTTTACGCGATTCTTCATAGTAAAGGTCAACAAACCCTGATAGCGGCCAAAAATAAAGGCTGCCGTAGCAACCTTTATTCTGAACAGTACAATTTATGCATCAACGCGATCAATGCCTCGGCCTCGGCGCTGTTAAGGCGGTAAAATACCGTTTGTGCTTCTTTGCGGGTTTTCACCAGTTTATGCTTTCGTAACAATGCCAAATGCTGCGAAAGGGCTGACTGACTTAAATCCAGCTTTTCGTTAATTTCACCCACCGACATTTCACTTTCTAACAGGTGACATAAAATAATCAGCCGCCGTTCATTCGAAACGGCTTTCAGCAATTTCACCGCTTGTGCTGAGTTCTTCAGCATATCTTCTAAATTCATTTATTGTTACCGTACCTGACTGAACCTGAAAAAGAACCCAGAGCTGACAACTGAAGCCCTGATACGCCTGACCAGCCTCAGACCAACAATCAGAGCAAAGGTTGCACCAGATGACTAATTCGCTCTGCCGAAAATGGCTTCACGACAAAAGCCTTGGCACCACCTGCTACTGCCGCTTTCAGGTTGTCGACGCTGGAGTGGGCCGACACCATAAAAATATGCGAGTGCTGATCAATACGCCGGAATCGTTGTAAGAGTACCTTACCGTTGATGTCTGGCAGCTGAATATCCAAAAAAACCAGCTGCGGTTGCTGTTGCACAAATAAGGCTTCAGCACTGGCGCCATCTGCGGCCTCATGCACTACCGCTACGCCAAGCGACTGCAGGATCTGTTTCAGATAATGTCTGCTGGTTAGCGTATCGTCTACCACCAGCGCCGTCAGGCCTGATGATGCGTCTCCCTGTGTCTGCCCTTGCATCCTGAAGGTACTCCTTACTCAGTTAGTCTGGCTTTTTCTTACGTTAGCCGCTAAATCTGGGTTTAATCCGTTAAAGATGATAAATTCGAAAAAATCTAAACTACCAAGGTCACTTAGCATATGAAACTCTGGATCAGCACAATAATAGCAGCTTTTAGTCTGAATGTGCAGGCAACAACCCTACCACTGGATAAAGATTTGGCCTATAAGCTGGTGGAATCCTTAACCGTCGAGGTCGGGCCGCGCCTGGCTGGCAGTGAAGCTGACATCCGCTCTGTGATCTGGGCCGAGCAACATTTTAAACAGTTAGGTTTTGATAAAGTCTGGCGCGAGCCGTTTGAGATGCTGTATTGGGAGCGTGGTGACGCCAGTCTGCGCGTTGGTGCTCCTTTCAACCAGGCCTTGGTACTCACCGCTCTGGGTGGCTCTGTGGGTACGCCCTTTGATGGTATCACGGCGCAGGTCGTGATGTTTAATACGCTGGAAGAGTTGATTGCCGCCGAGCCGTCACAGGTCAAAGATCGTATCGTCTTTATTAACCATGCGCTGGAAAAAGACATCCGTGGTGGCTTCTACGGCCAGGTAGTCGGTGGTCGCGCCCGCGGTGCTGTCGAAGCGGCAAAACTCAGTGCCAAAGCCTTGCTGATCCGCTCGGTCGGCAGCAGCAGCAACCGGTTCGCTCATACCGGTCAGATGCGCTATGAAGAGGGCGTGCCGCGGATCCCGGCGGCGGCGATCTCGGTACCTGACGCCTTGCAGCTTAGTAAAATGCTCAGCCGTAACCCGGAAGTCAGCTTAAGCTTGCAAATGAACAACAAGCTGCCAGGCACCGTCACCAGCCATAATGTGATTGCGGAAATTACCGGCAGTAAAAGACCGGATGAAATTGTGTTAATTAGTGCGCACCTGGATTCCTGGGACGAAGGCACCGGGGCTTTGGATGATGGCGCCGGGGTGGGCATCGTAATGGCGACGGCCGCCCTGCTAAAACAGGAAAAGCCGGAGCGCACGATCCGCGTGGTGCTGTTTGGCAACGAAGAAGGCGGTCTGATTGGCGCCCGTGCGTATGCCGCCCGTCATCACCAACAACTGCATAAGCATGTCTTTGCCTCTGAATCTGACTTTGGTGCCGGCCGGGTTTGGCGTTTTGATACCGGTATGGGCGAGCAGGCGCTGCAATTTGCCAGACAGATCCAGCAACAACTGGCACCGCTGGGTATTGCCATGGGTCCGAATACCGCCTCAGGTGGTCCGGATGTGTCAATTTTAAAGGCTCAGGGCGTGCCAGTCGCCAGCCTGATGCAGGATGGCACCGATTACTTCGATTATCACCATACGCCAAACGATACCCTGGATAAAATTGATCCAACGGCACTGCGGCAAAACCTGGAAGCCTGGCTGATTATGACCCGCGCCATCGCCAATAGCAGCGTTGATTTACGCCAGTAAACTCCCCCCTGCCCCTGCTGTCGCCATTATGACAGCAGGGTTACATCTATTAAAAAATCTAATTTGAAATCTACAATATTCCTCAGTTGAGTAAAAACTCGACACTGCTCATAATGCGCGCAATTAACCTGCCGTATCGTGGAGCCTGCAGATGGAAAACTTAATTTATGACATTATCAGCTGGGTTGGCCTGACGATCTGTATCGGCGCCTTTTTTATCAAAGATGTATTCTGGCTGAGATTAGCTACATTAATAGGTTGCAGCCTGTTATTTGTCTATTACAGCCATATTGCCATTCCGCAAGGGGTGATCTCCAATCTGCTGGTATTGCTGATTAACGCCTACTATTTACTGCGCTTTGCTGCGGCACGCAAAAAAGCCGCCAGTAGCGACGCCGTACCCGCCGCCTTAAAACCGCAAGCCGAATAAGCCGCTTTTTTCTAAAGCGGCTTGCCGTTATACTTTCCGATCTTTCAGGTCTGGACCAGCGCTAGCTTTTTAACGTAGTGCATCCAGACCATGCTAATCGACGGAGACCGCTATGCAGGAAGATGAATTCGAGCTGTTTCTTTCTGAAATGGCCGATGTAAAGCCACTGACTCAGGATGCTGTGCTGCAAGCCAACGCTGAGTTTAGCCCCACTTTGGCGCAGCAAGCCAGACGCAAGGCGGCGGAACAGGAAATGGAGTATGATCCGCATTACCTGAGCATGGAATATGTCGAGCTGGTCAAGCCGGATGACGTCTTTGCCTATTGTAAAGACGGCGTGCAACAAGGGGTATACCGCAATCTGCGCCTGGGCAAGTATCAACTGGATGCCACCCTGAACCTGCTGGGCAAAACACTGATCGAAGCCCGCGGCGCGCTACAGCAATTTATTACCGACTGCCATCAACGGGGCGTGCGTACCTTATTGATCCAGCATGGTATGGGCCGCAACAGCAAGCCGCATCCAGCCATCTTACGTAGCTATGTTTTTAAATGGTTACCGGCTTTTGGTGTCGTTCTGGCAGCGCATACCGCTCAGCGTCAACATGGCGGCTATAGCGCCACCTATGTCCTGCTGCAGAAAAATGCCGAACAAAAACGCGAAAACCGGGAACGACACAGCAAGAAATAGCACAAAAGGCTACCGCACCGCGGCAGACAGATAAAAAATTAAGGGCCCAAAAGGCCCTTAATTTTTAAATCACCCAGCAAACGGCTTCTGCCCGGGTGAGAAAGGCTGACAACGCCATTAAAATCACGGCAATAGCCAGAGTGGTAAAGCCAAAACCACGACTGGACGCTTTACTCATAACCTAACCTCAACATTTATTCTTATTATTCTGTCACGGCAACAGCCCTGGTTGCGACCGGCAGGCAGGTTACTGCGACCAAAAGAGTGTAGTCCGTTAATAACTCCTTGGCAACGCTGTAATTTTAACCAGTTAATAGCCCTGTTGCCGGTCGATTTGATTTAACAATGCTAAGCCGGCTTCACTACGCAGGTAATTCTCTGCGATCTGCGCCACCACTGTATCCACCCGGGTTACCGCTGAGATATGCGGTGTGACCAAAATCGACGGATGCGACCAGAACGGATGCGTTGCCGCAAGGGGCTCTTGCCGGAACACATCAAGACACGCCGCCTGAACCTGCCCACTGTTCAGTGCGGCCAATAAATCTGCCTCCACCAGCAGCGCGCCACGCGCGACATTGACCAGTATCACTCCCGGCTTCATCAGGGCAAACAGCTGTTTATTTAACAGATCCTCGGTGGCACTGGTCAGTGGTAATAAACAGATCACCAGATCGGCATCGTTAAGAGCTGCGGCTAAGCCATCAACGCCGGCATAGCAAGTTACACCGCTAAGCTGTTGCGGGCGACGGGCCCAGCCCGTCACCTGATAGCCCTGCATCTGAAAAAATTGTGCGGCCGCCGCGCCCAGTTCACCTAACCCCAGCACACAAAGCTTGCGCAACTGACGTGGGCTTTTCGGTTTCCAATGCGCCTGCTGTTGCTGGCGATGAAACTGATCCAGGCGCAAACGGTAATAGCTTTCAATACCGGCCAGATAACGCAGCATAGACTCAGTTAACGCCGGATCAACAACCCGCGCCAGCGGTACCGCGGGCAGCTCGGGATCGGCAAGAATACTATCCACACCGGCACCATAACTTTGCAGCGCTTTTAAATTCGGTAACTGCTGTAAACAGCCTGCCGGGTGCTTCCATACCACGGCAAAGGTGACAGCAGCAGGATCATTCAGCTCGGGCCAGACCTCAATCGTTACCCCCGGTAGGGCGGCACTGAGCCGTTGTTGTAAGTCATCCAGTTTTCGATCAGGGATAATCAGGGCAATAGTCACAGCTCACTCCATATCTTGGCCAGGGTGCCAACCTTAGCATAAAAGCGGCACTTCGGCTGTCGTCAAACTGCCATAAAACTGCCAACTTGGCGTCATACAAAGGCATTAGGCTCAACTGTGTGACCCTATGTAACAGGTGAGAGGACAGAGCGATGCTGAATGTCGAACAAATGATCGAACAACAACTGCCCCAGGTTGACCGCCAGAGCTGGTTTTACCGGCCGGTTAAAGGATTCCTCAGCTACCTGTTACATGAGCAGGATTTTCAGAATTTTGCCAAGCGCTACCCGCACCTGCAGGGACTGGAGTTTGTGGAGCAGGTGCTGGACTATTTTAACTTCAGCTACGCCGTACGCGACAACGAGCTGGAGCGGATCCCGGCGACCGGGCGGGTGGTGATTATCGCCAATCATCCGATCGGCTCGCTGGACGGGCTGGCCCTGCTAAAGCTGGTCAGCGAGATCCGGCCAGATGTTAAGGTACTGGCCAATCAGCTGCTGATGGCACTACCGCCGCTGCACCCCCTCTTGTTACCGGTAAATAATATGACAGGTGGCACCGAGCGGCGCCGCTTAGACGCCATTGCCGCCCATCTGGCGGCAGAAGGCGCGCTGATCCTGTTTCCGGCCGGTGAGGTGTCACGCTTAAAACCCAATGGGATCCGGGACGGCAAGTGGCATAGCGGCTTTTTGCGCTTTGCCAGTCAAAGTAAGGCACCAATCCTGCCGATCTATATTGGTGGGCGCAATTCGGCGCTGTTTTACAGTGCCTCGATGCTATATAAACCGCTGGCCACCTTATTGTTGGTAAAGGAAATGTTTAAGCAACAGCGCAAATCGATCACGCTGCGCATTGGTGAAAGCATTCCGTTTGACAGCTTTAACCACCTACAGCTGGAGCTGGTAGATAAAGTTAAACTGTTTAAAAAGCACCTGTACCGGCTGGCAAAAGATAAAGCCCCGCTGTTTAAAACCCAGAGTGCGATAGCGCATCCGGAAGAGCGGGCTGTACTGAAAAAGGCCGTAGAAAGTTGCCAGTTGCTGGGCGAAACCGGCGATGGCAAAAAAATCTACCTCTATCATCATCAGCAAAGTTCGCCGGTAATGCGTGAAATCGGCCGCCTGCGCGAGCTGGCGTTTCGGGCTGTCGGTGAAGGCTGTGGCCAGCGCCGTGATATTGACCGTTTCGACAGCCACTATGAACATCTGATCCTGTGGGATAGCGATGATTTGGAGATTGTCGGCGCCTACCGTTTTGCCAATACGGCCCGGGTGATCGCTGATCACGGCTTAGCTGGCTTATATACCGCCTCGCTATTTCAATTTAGCGCTCAGATGCAACCTTATCTCGCGCAGGGGCTGGAGCTGGGACGCAGCTTTGTGCAACCGCGCTATTGGGGTAAGCGCAGCCTGGACTATCTGTGGTATGGCATTGGTGCTTACCTTAAGCAGTATCCGGAACTACGCTATCTGTTTGGCGGCGTTAGTCTGTCGAACAGCTACCCGCAAGCAGCCCGGGATCTGATGGTCTATTTCTACTCTTTATATTTTCAGGATGAACAGCGAACAGCGGTATCAAATCAGCCCTATCAGCTGCCGCACGCTATTCTGCAACAGCTGCAGCAGCACTTCAGCGGTCAGGACTATGCGGCAGACTTTGTGCAGCTAAAACACCTGCTAGCGAATATGGGGGTAAGTATTCCCACCTTATATAAACAATACAGTGAGCTGTGCGAGCCAGGCGGTGTGAAATTTCTGGCCTTTGGCACGGATCCGGATTTCGCTGACTGCATTGATGGCCTGGTACTGGTAGACCTGACGCAGCTAAAAGCACAAAAACGCGCCCGTTATCTAAGCTAATCCGCCGTTTCTTGTGGCTTAGTGTAAAGATGCGGTAAAGTTCAGCCGCGATTCAGCCGCAGCCCACTATAAGTTGTATACTTAATGTCCATCCCTCTGCCGGCGCAATCTATCGCCCGTGGTTAGGAGCTTGATATGACGATACAACGAACCCTGCCACAGCTACTATTAGCCCTGGCAATTTTATTGCTCAGTGCCTGCGCCAGTCAGGCACAAAGCCGCACCAGTAACAGCGAGGCCGAGCTGGACCAGATGCTGGCCCCGATTGCACTGTATCCGGATTCAGTACTAACCCACGTCTTGATCGCCTCGACCTATCCGCTGGAAATTGTGCAGGCGGCGCGCTGGTTAGAGCGCAATCCGGATCTCAGCGGCGAAGACGCGCTAGAAGCCGTGCAGGGCCAGGACTGGGACCCCAGTGTGCAGGCTCTGGTTGCCTTCCCACAGTTAGTGCAACGCCTGAATGATGATCTGCAATGGACGCAGCGGCTGGGAGAAATCTTTTTAGCCGATGAGCCAGCGTTACTGGCCAGTATTCAGCGCTTACGGCAACGCGCCTATGCCCAGGGCTCATTGCAGCAGATGGAGCATGTGGTGGTGGAGCGCGAACGCGAAGTGATCGTGATTGAACCGGCGCGGCGTGAGGTGATTTACGTACCCTACTACGATACCCGGGTGGTTTACGGTAACTGGTGGTGGCCAGCCTATCCACCACTGTATTGGTATGAGCCTGTCGGTCACCGCAGCCGGGTCAGCTTTTACTGGAGTAGTGGCTTTTACGTCAGGCCAGCGTTTTATTTCAGCGTCTTCGACTGGCACCGTCATCATGTGATAGTGCACCACCATTACTATCATAAGCCACCGCGCTATTATCCAAAACGGCAGCATTTCCATAATGCGCCTCGCTGGCAGCATGACCATTATCACCGTCGTGGCGTGCATTACCGGCACAGTCAATTGCGTGACCGGCCAGACTATCAGCACCACCCGGACCGGCCACGCCGCCATGACGATACGCAGCACAGACCTCGCGAACAGTGGCGTGCTGAGCGAAATCAGGAGCAGCGCTCACAAACTGATAATCGCTTTATTCCGGCCGACAGCAAGCTACGTCAGGCAAATCGCGAAGCTGAGGCTGCGCCACGCAGTGCACAGCGCGAAGGCCGTCAGTATGACAGCAACCGCCAACCACGCCAGTATGAGGCAGCTCGAAGCGAACGGCCGCAGCGTCAGGAGCGCCCGACGGACGGACGTATTGTTCAGCAATGGGCGGAAAATGAGCAGCGGATCCAGCCAATCCCTGTTGCAGACACCAGCCCGGCCGTTGACCGGCAGCGGCCACAGCGTGTGCAGGACAGCGCGCTACGCACACAACAGCGCAACGAAGTATTAAATAGAGAACAGCAGCGCAGTGAGGCGCTAGGCAGAGAGCAGCGCGTGCAGTATCAACGGCCGCAGCCAGAGGTAAGAACCGAGCGGGTGCAGCCGCAAAGATTTCAGCAAGAGCGGGTACAACCGGTTAGTCGGCCAGCGCAGGACAGCCAGCGGGTACAACCGCAGCGGCCACAAATGGAACAACGGCAAGCCGTTGTTAGCCGGCCAGCAAGCGAGAGCCGGACAACAGGTTCGATCTCCGAGCGCTCTAACCGCTTTGAAAACCGGCGCCAACAGCAGGACTAGGCTTGGTTGGGGCGTGTTCCCTACCACTTTGTTGATATAGAACAATACTTACCATTAAAGGCCCGCTTTGTAGCGGGCTTTTTTGATCCAGCCCAAGGTTTTCACCGCCAGCAAGCGCACAATGGCGCCAGTTATCTGACGGGAGAATATAATGAAAACAATGTTATCTACAGTAGCACTGGGCCTGAGTTTAGTTGCCGCCCCTGCCATGGCCGAATTTTCTGTCAACGTTGGTGCCATCAGCGTGATGCCAAGTGACAGCAGCGGCAATCTGAATGTGGTGGAAGCCGTCGCAGGCTTACCAGCCGGCTCAACTGGCGTCAAGGTGAATGACAATACCCAACTGGGCCTGACCTTTGACTACAAACTGGATAAAAACTGGGGCGTGCAGTTAATTGCCGCAACCCCCTTTACCCACAAAATCAGTGGCGATGGCGCTATTGACGGTTTAAAAGTAGGTAAAACCAAGCATTTACCGCCTACCTTACTCGGCCAGTATTATTTTGATGTTGGTAACAGCAACATTCAGCCTTTTGTTGGCCTGGGCGTCAACTACACCAACTTCTTTAATACCGAAGCCGACGGTCAGCTGAAAAGCACGCTGGTCGCGCTGGGTGCGGCTGGTGCTAGTGATCCTGTGACCATTAAGCTGAAAAACTCCTGGGGCCTGGCCGCACAAGCCGGCGTCAATATCAAACTGGCTGATAACCTGGGTGTCCACCTGATGATCAGCAAAATTGATATCGATACTAAGGCGCATGTCCGGGTGAATGGCAATACAGTGCAAAGCGTTGATGTCAGCATTGATCCGCTGGTAGCGATGATTGGTCTGCGCTGGACGCTGTAAGTTTTATCTTGCCCTTTGCCGTCAACATTACGGTGTTGACGGTATTTTTCCGGGCGCTCCGACCAAAGTCGGGGCTTTTCCCGCTCCGGCTTCTGGATTAGAGTGCTAATACTGATCTCAAGCCGGAGCTGTTATGCCAAGTCCTGTCTCCAAACTTAACTGGCAACACCTGCTAAAATCCGGAAACCGGATTTTTATTGGCTCCCATGCCGCGGTGCCGACCCTACTGATTGACGATCTGATTGCCAATGCCAAAAGCCTGCATGATATTGAAATTGTGCAGCTGGTAACCCTGTCAGACAACAAATGGGCCAAACCCGAGTTTCAGCATTTATTTAAGGTCAATACCTTCTTTATCGGCGGCCATACCGTGCGTCAGGCTGTCGCTGAGGGCCGGGCTGATTACACCCCCTGTTTTATGACCGATATTCCGGCGCTGTTTACCGACGGCGTACTACCGCTGGATGCCGCACTGATTATGGTGAGCCCGGCTGATGAGCATGGCTATCATTCACTTGGTGTATCAGTTGATGTGATAGCCGCGGCAGCAAAGGCCGCCAAAACAGTGATTGCCCAGGTCAATCCGGCGATGCCAATCACTTACGGCCAGTCTTTTATTCATAAAGACGATATCGATGCTTTTTTCTATGCCGAGCAGCCACTACCGGAAGTGCAGCCTACCGAGCTGGATCCGCGCACTGAGCGGATCGGCCAGTATGTGTCGCTGCTGGTAGAAGATGGTGCCACTATTCAGCTTGGCGTAGGGAAAATCTGTGAAGCGGTCACCCGCTATCTGAGCAATCACAAGGATCTGGGCCTGCATACCGAGCTGCTGACCGACGGTGTACTGGAGCTGATTAAAAAAGGGGTGATCAACAACAGGCGCAAAACCTTTCACCCCGGTAAAAGTGTCACCAGCTTTTGTATCGGCACTAAGCAGCTGTATGACTTTGTGCACCAAAACCCGCATATCGGCTTTTATCCGAGTGAATATGTCAATTCACCCAGCAATATCGCCCGCAACGAACGCATGGTCTCGATTAACAGTGCCATCGAAGTCGATCTGACCGGGCAGGTGGTGTCAGATTCAATTGGTCATCAGTTTTACAGCGGCGTTGGCGGTCAGGTTGACTTTAGCCGCGGTGCTTCAATGAGTAATGGCGGTAAACCTATTATCGCCCTGCCCTCGACCGCCAAAGATGGCAGTATTTCGCGCATAGTGCCGCATATCCGCGAAGGCGCCGGCGTCGTTACCAGCCGGGCGCACGTACACTATGTGGTGACAGAGTTTGGCGTGGCCTCGTTACGCGGCAAAAGCATCCGCGAGCGGGCGCTGGAGCTGATCCGGGTCGCCCATCCGAAATTCCGTAATCAGTTACTGGCTGAAGTCCGTAAACATTACTGGGTACCGCATTATCAGGTGCAAACCCCGGTCGAAGTGCCAGAGCTGGGGCCTGTCGGCTTTAAAGAGCTGAGCGTAAACGGCGAGAGCTTTGATTTGCGGCCACTGAACCCGTCGGATGAACGGCGCTTGCAGGAGTTTTTTTACTCCCATACCAAAGAAACGCTGCAAATGCGCTATAACTCAGTGCCGACTCAGATGAGCCGCGAAAAGTCCTGCACCCTGGTCAGTGTCGATCAGTCCAAGGATTTAGCACTGTGTATTGTGAAGCAAAAAGGCTCAGTCGTAGAGATCCAGGCCGTCGGCCGCTACTACCTGATCGAAAGCCAGAATAGCTGTGAAGTGGCCTTTGTTACCCGCGAAAAGTTCCAGGGCAAAGGTATGGCAAAGCGGCTGCTGGCAGAAATGATTGATGTGGCAAAAGCGCGTGGCCTGGCGTCAATGCAGGCCTATGTGCGCGCCGAAAACAAACCCATGCTCAAAGTATTCGAAAACGCCGGCTTTGTGCGCTTGCGTAGCGAAGATCCATCCGAAGCCTATTTAAAACTGGATTTAACACCAGCAGGAGACAGCTGATGCCCATTACCATTTTCAGTCACCCCAGCTGTTACTACCATGAAAATGGCGTTGATCATCCGGAGTGTCCGGAGCGCCTGTCGGCGATTAATGACCAGCTGATCCGTTCCGGTATGGAATATGTGGTGATGCAGCGCGACGCCAGCCCGGCCACAAAAGAAGCGCTATATCTGGCGCATGGCAAACGCTATGTCGATGAATTATTTGCCAAAGCACCAACCGAGGGCCATATCTGGCTGGATCCCGATACCATTATGGGCCCGAAAAGCCTGAATGCCGCCCTGCATGCCGCCGGCAGCGGTATTAATGCCGTGGATCAGGTAATGCAAGGCAGTAACGAGCAGGCCTTTTGCGCGGTGCGCCCGCCCGGTCACCACGCCACCCGCGAGCAGGCAATGGGCTTTTGTCTGCTCAATAATATTGCTATCGCGGCAGAGCACGCCCTGAACACCTATCAACTAAGCCGGATCGCCATCGTTGATTTCGACGTACATCATGGTAACGGTACCGAGGATATATTTCAGCATGAACCCAGGGTACTGTTTTGCTCCTCGTTTGAGCATCCACTATACCCTTACACCGGCGCCGACAGCAGTAACGAGCATATTATCAATTTACCACTGGCCGGCGGCTGCCGCAGCAGCGCCTGGCGTGAGCAGGTACAGCAACACTGGCTACCGGCCATTGATGCCTTTGCCCCACAACTGATCCTGATCTCGGCCGGCTTTGACGGCCACGCTGAAGATGAGATGGCGCACTTTATGTTGCGCGAAGAGGACTATCAGTGGATCGCCAGCGAGCTAAAACAACTGGCCGATAAACATTGCCAGGGCCGCATCGTCGCCATGCTGGAAGGCGGATATGCGTTAAGTGCGCTCGGACGTAGTGTGGTGGCTTTTTTAAAAGGCTTGCTCTGAGTAGCAAATTAGCTGCTAAGCTTAGAGGTATCATCTGGATATCTCTTTTCTATGCAATTGATTAAAAACTACTTTCCAGCTTTATCTTATCTGGACCCGGCCAGTGAGGCCGAGTTCCGGCTGTATCTGGTTGCCAGCACCCGCCATATCGCACAGCGGCTGGCGCTGGTCTGTTCCCTGTTGCTGCTGGTATTCAGTGCCACCGATATTATCCTGGGCGATCAATGGCACAGCCTGAACAATCTATCGCGCTTTATTGCCGCTACACTGATTGTCGGCTTCGCGATTTACAACCGGCGCCTGACACCCGACCACTGGCTACAGGGCTGGCTGGCGATAGCCGCCCTGGTGTTATTGCTGCTGGCGGTGACCTTTTACAGTTCAGCCCAATATTTTGGCAAGCTGGGCGAAGGTGGCCCCCTGGTGGTGGCCTTTGCGCTGGCCGCTATCCCGATTTTTAACCTGCAGCAAAAACTGCTGCTCTGGCTGCAACTGAGCGCCAGCATTTTGTTTCTGAAATACTGTACCGATACCAACACCGGCTGGACACTGTTCTATCTGAGTATTACGTTATTGCTGTGCCTGAGCTGGCAACGGCAGTTCGATATTTTATTGCGCAGCCAGTTTAAAACCGTGCGGCTGGAGCAACAAAAAGCCGAAACTGATCAGTTAACCGGCTTGCTGAACCGGCGTAGCTTCGAACAGCGTTTGCAGCAAAAACTGCAACAACTGCCGCCAGGCCAGCAATTATCGCTGGGGCTGCTGGATATCGATTACTTTAAACGCTATAACGATCATTATGGTCATTTGGATGGCGATCTGGTGCTGGTGCAACTATCCAGGCTACTGTCTGCCGATCCCAAGCTGCTGGTGGTGCGTTTTGGCGGCGAAGAATTTATTCTGGTAGAGCAGCACAGTGCCAGCAGCCGCAGTACTTTACTGCAATTACCCGACAAGCTGGCGGCAATGGCGATCCCGCATCAAAACTCACCCTTTGGCGTAGTCACCGCATCGATCGGTATTATCACCCTAAATTACCCGGCCAGCGGTTATCAGAGTGGTCAGTTGATGCAGCAAGCCGATCAGCTGCTTTATCAGGCCAAGCAGCAAGGTCGTAATCAGGCCAGGCAGCAGTTTTTAGCATCAACGGTGCAGCAAGCGACAAGCTCAGCCTAATCTGCTTCTAAGTTATAGCAGTACCCTTATCGAATTAGATTGCCCTTATCATGTTAATAAAACGCTAATTGACAGTATATTTCTTAACCGCTAAGCTTAAATCCCGACCCTAATTCAGGATGAATCAATGAAACACACCACACGGTTTCTGGGCAGCTTAGTCTTTGTGTGCGCCTTTTTGCTTCCCTTACAATTGCACGCCCGATCTGCACAGTCGCAGGAACTTGCCTGTGTATCAGGCAACTGCAACAAAGATATCAGGGATTTACATAAGTTAGCCCGTCACGGTAGTACAGAAGCCATGACTCTACTCAGTATGATTTACGCTACCGGTGATGGCCGGCCGGCTGAACCGGAGCGTGCGCTGCGGATGCTGCGCCGGGCTGCGAAGTCGAATCATGAACCAGCATTGCTGTTAATGTCGGACTGGTATGAACGGGGTTTTGTGGTTGAACAAGACCCGGCACAGGCCGCTTCCCTACTACAAAAAGCAGTGGATTTGGACTATGCACCGGCCCTTTATAAAGTTGCAGTGACGAAATTATTGGATCCAGACCCGGGTATCCAGCGTGACGGCTTAGCGTTATTGGAAAGGGCCAGTGAGAAAAAACTGCTTGATGCCGTCTTTTTACTCGCCCGGATGAAACTGAGCGGGGAAATTGCAGAGCAGGATATCAGCGCCGCCGCCAATCTTTTTAAACAATTGGTGCTGGTCGGTCATCAGCCGTCCCGACCATACCTACAAAACTGCATTACACTCTTATCCGCACAGGTATCCGCGCAGGCAGAGGTTGCCGAACAGGTCGCTGACTTACAACAATCTTACGATATGGAAATTATTCAGGTAATTGGCCGTGACTTTAAAACGGAATCGATGCTGACAAACGTAGTGCAACAGTTACAACGTACCGGATTATTTGACCCTGGCAGTATGGTTAGGATCAGAAGCCAAAGGTGTGATGGTTCTTATGGCTGTGTATCCATCAGCCCGCGCGCCGGTGACCGGGATCTGAAGCAATCGCTTACCAATAGCATGTAACCTTACTTTGCCCCTATCTTGCCGGCTTTATCTTACAACCAGGTATGCAAATACCCGGTTGTATGGCTTTTGATAAAGCTTTAGTGGGACTAAATCGCGGTTAGCCAGCACTTTTAGTGCTAAGGTGTTTACTTTAGCAAGGAGCCAGATATGAAAAGATTAATAACAGGGAGTGTCGCTTTTTTATTATATTGCATAGCAGCCATACCAGCCCGAGCTGACGTGTTTTTTGATGACGTCAACATGATGCTATACATTCCTGCAACAGCGCCTGAACTGCAAATTATTATCGACTATCATAACGACAACGTATCCGAACCTAACCTGATAATCAGCAGACTTTTCGCTTTTACTAGCTCTCAGGCACGGCAGTATTACAATAAAGCAACCACAGATAGGCAAAGAGCTGAGTTGGTATTAGAGAAGATAAAACTACGACGGCAGTTTGGCCCGCTAATCATGCATCGAATCCCAAGCGATTTAAAAACGAATCGCTTTCCATATGAATATGTCATCGTACAGCATGATCCTAAGCTGCATAAATGGATGACGACTTTAAACTATGGGGATATTGATCTGCAGTTACACTATCTGGCGCAGATGCTGGGCGCGCGTGTCGCAGCAGATGCTGTCAGCACGCCCTAGACAAATTGACTTAGTAATTTAACAATACACGACCGAGCATTTACCGACAAGGATTGAGTTTGAATATGTTTTAGCAGCAGCATACTCCAAGCTCCCTTTCTCTTGTAAATAAGAGATTGAATTTAAGAGCTTTAAAAATCATTTCTCTACGAGGAGAGCTGCGTGAGTTCAAAAATTCTGCATTCTTAAATGATTATATAAGTAAAATCTATAATGTTTACCTTATTTCGATTGCACTAGCTATTTTACGGATATTAAAGAAATAAATTAGCGCTACCACCAGGCGCAATGAGCTTCTTGAAATTCACCTTGATGGTCAATATAAACTCCACACCATTCTATTAAGTCTCCATCGTAATCAATGATTAAAATGTCTTGCCCAGAGAAACCATGAGGTAAACCGTTTAACCAGTTCCAAAGCCAATCCTTCCACTCATTAAATCTTCTATCATCTTCAAGCTCGTTTTCATTTCTTTCATCCGACAAACTAAACAAGTCAGCAGAGTTAATTAAGTTCTTTGTTGTAGGATGCGCCTTGATGATGGAATGATCTATATCGAAATCTACTTCGGCTCCGAGTA
Organism: Alishewanella sp. HH-ZS; assembly: GCF_001704375.1. NCBI lineage: Bacteria > Pseudomonadati > Pseudomonadota > Gammaproteobacteria > Alteromonadales > Alteromonadaceae > Alishewanella > Alishewanella sp. HH-ZS. Next base: position 50,069 of record NZ_LZEJ01000018.1, read on the forward strand.
GAGCCGCAAGATACTTCAATTGCAAATCAATATCACCGAAATACAAAAGGCCGCCTCCAGCATTAATTTTAGCATCTTGATGAATGATAACGTATTCATAGGTAATGTTTTCCAGTCTACGATTAGTAGGTACACGTTGAATAGTCAGGGCGCCGGCCTGACGGAGTAAGTTAATTTTTTGCAATGCGACTTCCGCTCTTTGCAATTCCGTCATGCCTTTCTTTACGTATTTTATGTTCAGCTCGGTATGGAAGCGAGTTAGCGCGTTGCGCTGTTCAAGCCGGGACAGCTGCCCGTTATTAAAGCCAACGATCAGTTCGTGTTCGGCTTTACTGGCAGGAACATGTAACGTCATATTCACGTCATCGAAAATAACGTCTGCGAATGCCTTGGTCGAAGACAACCAAAAAAAGACAAACATTAGTAGAATTGAAATTAGATTTTTCATAGTTTAGCCATCCTTAGTATGATAGTAAGATATAAGCCATAAGTTTATAACTTATAATTCAAATTAAAACAACACCAAAAAGATCATCACAGTAGCAGCTATTGTCGTCAGCTTAATGATTAGCGCCTGTAGCACTTACAGTACCCAACAAGGCGCCGATGATTTCTTTGACGGCGCGATCAACAATGCCAAGCAATCTCATGCGCAGTCGCCAACTGCGATTCACCCGGCGGAGCCCTCGGTAAAGGCAGACACCCTGGCTGGGCTCCTTAATATCGGTTTTGGTTGGATCCGCTCCTTGTTCACGGAAGAAAAAAACCAGTAGTGATGCCGTGATAGCCAGTTTCTGACAACAGGAAAAGCGCCCAATAAAAAACCTGCCGCAGCAGGTTTTTTATTGGATGGTGTTAGGAATTAACCTAACCATACCCGGGCATTGCGGAACATCCGCATCCAGGGGCTGTCTTCTTGCCAGTCGTCCGGATGCCAGGAGTTGGCCACGGTGCGGAATACCCGCTCCGGGTGTGGCATCATAATGGTAACCCGGCCATCGGTGGTAGTCAGCGCGGTAATACCGGCCACTGAGCCATTCGGGTTTGCCGGATACTGCTCGGTAACCTGACCATAGTTATCCACAAAACGCAGTGCCACAGTACCGCTTTGGTTAGCCGCCGCAAAGGCAGCTTGCGAGGCAAACTCGGCATGACCTTCACCGTGCGATACCGCAATCGGCATCCGCGAGCCAGCCATACCGCTAAAGAACAGCGACGGGCTTGGCTGCACTTCCACCAGGCTAAAGCGGGCTTCAAAGCGCTCAGATTTATTGCGCACAAAGTGTGGCCATAAATCGGCACCCGGGATCAGGCTCTTCAGATTCGACATCATCTGACAACCGTTACAAACACCCAAGGCAAAGGTGGATTGCCGTTCAAAGAAGGTCTGGAACTCTTTGCGTGCCTGCTCGTTAAACAGCACTGACTTGGCCCAGCCTTCACCGGCCCCTAACACGTCGCCGTAAGAGAAGCCACCACAGGCCGCTAAACCGTTAAAGTCTTTTAACGACACCCGACCGCTCAGAATATCGCTCATATGCACGTCAACCGCGCTAAAGCCGGCACGGTTAAAGGCTGCGGCCATTTCCAGCTGCGAGTTAACACCCTGCTCACGCAAAATCGCGATCCTGGGTGCAGCGCCTTTTAAAATCATCGGCGCGGCAATATCGGCATTCGGATCAAAGGTCAGCTTGGCGTGCAAGCCCGGATCCTGCTGATCGGCCTTGGCGTCAAACTCCTGCTTAGCACCCGCCGGGTTATCGCGCAGGCTTTGCATCTGATAAGTCGTTTCTGCCCAGACAGTACGCAGACGGCTGCGGCTGTCGCTAAATACCACAGTGCCCTGCTGGCTGATTTCAAAACGATCGCTCTGTTCAACTTTACCTACAACATGGCTTAAGTCTGCCAGATTATGTGTGGCCAGCACCTGCTGGACATAAGCCAGTTCACTGTCGGCAACCTGCAGCACCGCACCCAGCTCTTCGCTGAATAACGCTGCCAGCGCATCGCTGCCCAGAGCGCTTATATCGGCGGCGATACCGGCTTTACCGGCAAAGGCCATCTCTGCCAGGGTGACAAATAAACCACCGTCCGAGCGATCATGGTAGGCCAGCAATTTCTGCTCGCGCGTCAGTTGCTGCGTGGCATTAAAGAAGTTAATCAGTAGCTGTGGGCTATCCAGATCAGCTGGCTGATCGCCCAGTTGCTTATACACCTGAGCTAAACACGAGCCGCCTAAGCGGTTAGCGCCCTGCCCCAAGTCGATTAACAGCAAGGAGCTGGCGCCTTTATCAGTACGCAGCTGGGGCGTCACGGTTTTACGGATATCTTCTACCCGGGCAAAGGCGGTGATAATTAGCGACATAGGCGCGGTAACGGCCTTATCTTCACCATCCTGTTGCCAGCGGGTTTTCATCGACATCGAGTCTTTACCCACCGGGATCGTCACTTTTAGTGCCGGACACAGCTCTTCGCCAACGGCTTTTACCGCCGCATATAAACCGGCATCTTCGCCCGGGTGACCGGCAGCGGCCATCCAGTTAGCAGACAGTTTAATCCGGTTTAAGTCACCAATATCCGTGGCAGCAATATTGGTAATGGCTTCCGCCACTGCCAGCCGGGCCGAGGCAGCAAAGTCCAGCAAGGCAACCGGCGTCCGCTCACCCATCGCCATGGCTTCGCCATGGTAGGTATCATAACTGGCCGCAGTAACACCACAGTTCGCCACCGGCACCTGCCAGGGGCCCACCATCTGATCGCGCGCGACCAAACCCGTTACCGTACGATCACCAATGGTTACCAGAAAGGTTTTCTCGGCAATGGTCGGCAAGCGTAATAAACGCTCGGCCGCATCGGCAAGCGTAATAGCAGAGCGATCTAAAGGCTTAGCCGGCGCTTTTAAGCTTTGCACTTCGCGGTGCATTTTTGGCGCCTTGCCCAGTAACACGTTTAACGGCAGGTCAATCGGCGTATTGCCAAAGTAGCTGTCGCTCAGCGTTAAATGCTGTTCGGCGGTGGCTTCACCCACTACCGCATAAGGGGCACGTTCACGTTTACAGATGGCTTCGAATACCGGCATTTTGTCTGCCGGGATCGCCATCACATAGCGCTCCTGCGATTCGTTACACCAGATTTGCAGCGGCGACATGCCAGGCTCATCGTTCGGTACATTACGCAGCTCGAACTTACCACCCACACCGCCGTCGTTGACCAGCTCCGGGAAGGCATTGGATAAACCGCCGGCACCGACGTCATGAATAAAGACGATAGGGTTGTCCTGGCCCAACTGCCAGCAGCGGTCAATCACTTCCTGACAACGGCGTTCAATTTCCGGGTTATCGCGCTGTACCGAAGCAAAATCCAGATCTTCATTCGACTGGCCTGATGCCATCGAAGACGCCGCACCACCACCCAGACCGATATTCATCGCCGGGCCGCCTAATACCACCAGCTTGGCACCCACCGGCAAATCGCCTTTTTGAACGTGCTCTTCGCGGATATTGCCCAGACCACCGGCAATCATAATCGGCTTATGGTAACCGCGAACTTCTTCGCCGTTATGGCTGTGCACCTTTTCTTCGTAGGTACGGAAATAACCGTTGATCGCCGGACGACCAAATTCGTTGTTAAAGGCGGCGCCACCCAGTGGGCCTTCCAGCATAATGTCCAGCGCGGTAACAATGCGCTCCGGCTTACCAAAATCACTTTCCCACGGCTGCACAAAGCCCGGAATACGCAGGTTCGACACCGAGAAACCCACTAAGCCCGCTTTGGGCTTAGAGCCCACACCAGTAGCACCCTCGTCGCGGATTTCGCCGCCCGAGCCGGTTGCCGCGCCCGGATAAGGTGAAATCGCCGTCGGGTGGTTATGGGTTTCGACCTTCATCAGCACATGGATTGGCTCATGGTGATACTGATACTCGCGGCCATCCGGCGTCGGGAAGAAACGACCGGCTTCAGAGCCAACCATCACCGCCGCGTTATCTTTATAAGCTGATAACACATAATCCGGTGTTTGCTCGAAGGTGTTCTTAATCATTTTGAACAGCGATTTAGGCTGTTTTACGCCATCGATGGTCCAGTCGGCGTTAAAAATCTTGTGCCGGCAGTGCTCAGAGTTGGCCTGCGCAAACATATAGAGTTCAATGTCGTTCGGGTTGCGGCCCAGCTGCTGAAAATTGCTGACCAGATAATCAATTTCATCATCGGCCAAGGCCAGACCCATCGTCTGGTTGGCCTGTTCCAGCGCCGCACGGCCACCGCTCAGAATGTCCACCGAGCTTAAAGTACCCGGCTCGGCCTGCGCAAACAGCGCGGCAGCCTGCTCCAACTCGGTAAACACCGCTTCCATCATCCGGTCATGTAACAGGCTGGCCAGTTGTTGCTGCTGAGCCGCGGTTAAGGCTACGGCGTCAACATAATAGGCAATACCACGCTCTAGGCGTTTTACCGTTGGCAGGTTACAGTTGCGGGCAATGTCGGTGGCTTTGGAAGACCAGGGAGAAATAGTGCCGGGGCGTGGTGTCACTAACAGCAACAAACCGCTGGGTTGGTGGCTGGCAATGCTCGGGCCGTAGGTTAACAGTTGATCCAGCACCTGGCGCTGTTCGCTGCTAAGTGGTGCCGATAAATCAGCAAAATGCATATATTCGGCATAGATACCGTTAACCGGTAAATTTTGCTGGGCACAAAGATCGAGTAACTTTTGAATTCGGAATTCGGACAGTGCAGGTGCACCACGCAGGATCAACATAGGCTATTTTCCGTTGGTTGAACGACAGTGGAACCTAGGACGTGCTGACGTTTGCTGCTTGTTTTTGCAGCAAACATCAACACGCCTTAAAAGGCGCCACATTATAAAGAAAATTCGCGCTAAGTGATATGTGAAAAGTCTGGCTGTGGTCAAGAAGTTTGCGGTAACATCGCAAAGTCGTCTCAACCGGAACTGATTATGCTGCGATTATGGTCTGTGCTTTGTCTGAGCTTGCTGTTACTGGCATGCTCTAAGCCATTGCCAGAACAAACAAATCAGCTTACTGACATTTATCAGCGCGGTCAGATCCGCGTCGGCATCCTGCATGGCCCGACCAGCTACTATATTGGCGTCGATGGTCCGACTGGCTTTGAATATGAATTAGCCAAGGGCCTGGCCGATCGTCTTGGCGTCGAATTACAACTGTTTCCCAGCTTCGATCTGGAAGATTTACAGCGCAAGCTGAAAAACGGCCAGGTGGATTTTATTGCCGGTGGTTTAACGCTGACACCGGAGCGCACCGCGAAATTCCGGGCTGCACCGGCCTACCGCTGGATTGACGAATTATTGGTTTTTCGCCAGGGCAACAGCTGGCCACAGCAACTGGCCGAACTGGATGAGGCGGTAATCGTCTCGGCTTTTAGTAGCCATGCCGAAACGCTGCGCCGTCTGGCGGCGGAGGAGCCGGCGATCCGCTTTCAGGAATCAGCCGATTTGGACGCCGATGAACTGCTGCAAAAAGTGGTCGATGGCAGCATCCGCTATACCCTGACCGACTCTAACCAGTTGGCGGTAAACCGCCGGCTATTCCCGCAACTGAATATCGGCCTGACCGTCAGTGAAAATCTGCCGGTAGGTTGGCTGCTACCCAAAAATCAGGACGACAGCCTGTTTAGTGTACTGATTGAGTATTTTGGCCATGTTTATCAAAATGGCGATTTGGTTACGCTGGAAGATCGCTATTTTGGCCATGTTGAGCTGTTTGACTATGTCGATACCATCCGCTTTATCCGGGCTATCGAAGACACCCTACCGGCATTCCGGCATTGGTTTATCGAATATGCCGGCGACCTCGACTGGCGCCTGTTAGCGGCGCTGAGTTACCAGGAATCGCACTGGAATCCGAAAGCCCGCAGCCCTACCGGGGTACGCGGTATGATGATGCTGACCATGCCCACTGCGCGGCAAATGGGAGTACAAAGCCGGTTGGATGCCGAAGAAAGTATTGCCGGGGGTAGCCGTTATCTGCAGCTGCTGCTAAACCGGATCCCGGAGCGGATCCCGATGCCAGACCGGCTGTGGTTTGCGCTGGCGTCGTACAATATTGGCTGGGGTCATCTGGAAGATGCCCGGCGCCTGACGCAGCGTGATGGCGCCGATCCGGATAAATGGTTGGAAGTAAAACAGCGCTTGCCGTTGCTACGGCAAAAATCGGTGTACCAACATACCCGCTTTGGTTTTGCCCGCGGTGACGAAGCCGCACTCTATGTTGAAAATATCCGCCGCTATTACGATACGCTAGTGGGTGTAGATGAGCGGCAACAATTAGAGCAGCGTCAGGAACAACAGCGGCAACGACTGGTCGAACAAAGTGAGCAAGTTGCCGAGGCGCCGCCCCTGTCACAATAAATTCATCTGGGGTGCTTGCAGCCCGCCAGCCCTGCCCATATTATTCACAACAGTGTAAAGAACAGGATAAGTCTATGCTAAAAAAGAAAAAGCCGGCGCTAAAACGCCGCCGTCGCTTACTGGATGTGGCATCCAGCCGCCGCCGGATTAAGCGCAATCTGCAAATTAAAAAGGTACATCACCGCCGCCGCAGTTTTATTGCTTACTTTCAACATCTGGTTGAAGCGCCTGCTGTTTAAGCTGTTTTTTCTCGGCCCGCCGGCGTTGAAAAAACGCAGACAACATGGCGGCACATTCCTCAGCCAGCACCCCGGCCGTTACCTCTAACTGATGATTAAACTGCGGGTAGCGTACTAAATCGAGCACCGAGCCTGCGGCACCGGTTTTATAATCAGCCGCCCCGTAGACCAGACGTTTGATCCGGCTGTGTACCAGTACTCCGGCACACATAGTGCAAGGTTCCAGCGTAACATAGAGCGTACAATCGAGCAGCCGATAGTTGTCCAGTACCTGGCCAGCCTGACGTACCGCCTGCATTTCAGCGTGCGCCGAGGGATCATTCAGACTAATCATCTGGTTCCAGCCTTCAGCAACGATCTGCTGATCTTTAACCAATACCGCCCCGACTGGCACCTCGCCCAGCTGTTCCGCCCGCTGTGCCAGCATCAGAGCATGGCGCATCCACTGTTCGTCAGTCATAAAGCCTTACAAAAATTCACTTTCTTTGGCCAATTTTACCACTAGACTATGTTAAAGCTGACTAAATATTTGCATTTTACGCTAAGTACAGGCCGCACCTTTAAATCAATTTGCTATTAATCAATAACTTACAATAATGGCATTGTGCTTGCTTTTACTTACAAAAAAACAGCAAGGAGATAACAATGGATATTGGCGTGGTGGTAATAGTGGTAGTGGCAATCGTCGGTGGCGTGGCCTATGATGCGCTGAAAATGCGCTATAAATACCGGCACCTGGCGTCGGGTAAAGGCTTTGATGAACTGCAGCAGGAACTGCGGGCAGTAAAAGAGCGCCTGGCGACACTGGAAAGCATAGTGACAGATAAAAAATATCAGTTAAAAGAAGAAATTAACCGGTTATAAGAGGTAAAGCAGAGATGGGTCCATTTGAAATTGCGGCTATTGCCATTATTGGTGGTCTGGGTTACGCAGCCTACGAAACGCATATGAAAACCAAAGGCAAAGCCGGCAAGGCGGATATCGAAGCCTTACAGGCAGAAATTGCCAAACTGAAGGAGCGGGTGGGCACCCTGGAAAGTATTGTTACCGACAAGTCCTATCAGCTAAAAGAGCAGATCAACAAGCTCTGACAGCATCCTACTACAACCTCCGGAACGGGCCGCTTACTGCTGCCCGTTTTTATTTTTGCTGTAATAACCCAGACCTACCGCCGCCACCAACACAGACGCTGGCCCTACCGCTAGTGCTCTGATAAAGATTTTCACCACTAATTGGTTAATTTCGCTAAGCCCGGTGGTCGCAAACCGCTGCATCGACAAACGTCACAACTTAAGTAACTGATATTTAATAACTATATTTTTGGCATGCTGTTTGATTACCTTAGGCTAACCTGAATCAATAGCTCGAACAAAAGGATCTTAGTATGAACAGAACAATCGTTATTATTTTATTAGTCGCTGTCGGCATTTACTGCTTACCAAGCTTAATCGCCATTGCCGCGACCATCTTTGGCTTATTAATTGGTCTGGTCGGCGCGGTCATTGGCATCGGCCTGACCTTGTTATTCACGGTATTACCGTTGGTGATCCTGGGTTATCTGATCTGGTGGCTGGTGCGCGATAATAAGCGCAGCCGGCAGTACTAAGCAGTTAGCTGGCGGGTGCGGGTATCGCTATAAAACGTGCCAGTAAAATCTTTACCACAGCACTAAACTGAATACAGAGGCTGAACTAGCGTTCAGCCTCTGGCATTTCTGGCCTGGCTTAAAGCTGCTCAGCCCGCCTTTAAACGCTTTAAGCGCAGCAGATCGCGGCCCAGCTCGTAAGCCGGAAAGCAGGCGGTAATAAATAAGGCCGCCGTTATAATGCGCTGCATTGACACCCATTCATAGGCGTTAGGCAATTCGTCAAGTTTAATATCTAACAGCGGCCCATTCACAGCCAAATACAGCAAGATCAGCACCAGCGCACTATTTAGCACCACATTTGCGATTAACAGCGGACGATTCCAGAAGCGTTGTTTCAGCTGTCCAATATTCAGCACTATCCCGGCCAGCAACACCGGTGTACACCAGGTGAGAAACTGCCGTGCTGGCTCAGCCAGACTAATACGCTGCGCCTCTAACTGCTCTGGGGTAAACCAAAGCGGATACCAGATCATCACCAACAAAAAGGCATAGGTGCCAAGATCGGTGAAAATATTCTGCAGCGAAATCGTCTGCCAGCCCGGCCCCACCGCCGGTAACTGCCGCGGATGCCAGTTCGGTGTGGCGTTTGTCGTTGCAGCTGGCTCTCGCGATAACAACATATAAGTCACAGTTATGGCCGTAAATGCCAGACAGGCATCGCCGATAAAGCCACTGGCAACGCTTTTCAGATACAGCAGCAAACCAAACTGACTGTGCAACCAGGCGCTGGTACTGGCGATAATTTGCAGGACAAACAAAATCCCCAGCACCATATACAGGGTATAGCGGTACACCGGCATATAGCTCAGGCTAATTAACGGCTGCGGCGGCACAAATTGCTGGGCCACATCGCGTGGATGCCCCATTTGTAGCAGCACGGCAGCACTGTCGTCGTCGCTAAGCTCACCTTTTTGCTCCGCCAGCGCATCCAGCTGATCCCGGATATTGGCATTCAGTTCACGACCAATTTCATCGCGTTTATCCTCGGGTAACTCGCGCTGCACCGCAGCAATATAACGTGTTACTAAATCCATTATGCTGTCTCCTCTGGCTTTACACCCAGTAAGTTACTCAGGGCGCCATTAAGCTGTTGCCATTCATCGGTTAACTGCCCAAGCAAGCTGTGGCCGCTGGCAGATAGCTGGTAATAACGCCGCTCCCGCCCTTCGCCTTGCTGCCATTCACTGTCAAGTAACCCCTGCTCTGCCAGACGGCGGATCAGCGGATACAGGGTGCCTTCATCAATCTCAATACCGTTGTCGTTAAGCTGTTTGCGCAGCGAATAGCCATAATGCGCCTCTTTCAGCGACGCCAGCACCGCCAAAACCAGCACCCCGCGGCGCAGTTCCAGCCGAATTTTGTCCAGTTGCGATTGTGTCATCTTTTGCTCCTGATACTGTGTGCCGCATACTGTGCGTCACACAGCAAAATACTAGGTGACGCATAGTATAAAAGCAAGGGGGATAATAATTAAAAATTGCACTACTGGCCCATATGGGCTATTTTTAATAGGCCATATGAACCAAAAAGGGCTCAATGATGACTGTCAGCGCAGTGAAAAGCTTTAAACCCACACCACTGTACCAACCGAATTTTTGGTATAGCCTTGGTATAGAAGATGAGGCAACGTCAAAAAATGCCGCTATTCATCAAGGCTTTAAACCAGAGGTCTATCGTAACATTCTGGCGAAAGCCCGGTTGTCACAAACCGAGTTTCACCATGTTACCCTGATCCCAATCAGCACCATTAAGCGCCGCCTGAAAAATGGAGAACGTTTCAACACTCAGGAAAGTGACGTTATGTACCGCCTGGCACTGCTGATCAAACTAGCGACCGAGCTTTTTGGCAATGAACAACGCGCTCTGACCTGGTTGCGTGAAAGTGTGTATGGCCTGAATGGCAAGCGGCCATTAGATATGATTGCGACCACTGTCGATTTTGAAACGGTTAAAGAGTTAATCGGCCGGCTCGAACACGGCGTGTTTTCTTGATGCAACTGTACCGGCTGACCCAAAAAAAGTTCGCCGAGGCGCCCTTCAATCCGCAAGGCGCAAAATTATTTGGCGGGCGCTGGAACTCAAAAGGCACAGCGGCGCTGTATTTCGCTGCATCCGAATCGCTTTGTATCCTGGAAGTTTTTGTACACCTTAATCACGCCCCCGAGGTGATTCAGCAATACGATCTTTACCGCATTGAGTTACCCGACGAGCTGATTATCCCGTTGGACAATTCAGTTCTACCACCTAACTGGCGGGCAATACCGGCGCCAGAACAGACGCAACTGATTGGCGATCAATTTCTTAACGCCGAAAACCCCGAGTTCGCCGCACTTCAGGTCCCCTCAAGCATTTCGCCGCGAGACCGTAACTACCTGATTAATCCGCAGCACCCGCTGCTGCCTGCTATCCTCGCCAAAGCCGAAAAACTCGAATTTAGTTTTGATGCACGGATCTTTAGATAGCTTAATACGCCAAATCCAATGCAACTCCCAGCCCCGACTGACTCCGTTATGCTCGGCCCCGGTATGCTTGCCGTACCGCAGTCGCCATCTGCGATAGTGGGATAAGCACCGTTAGTTGATGTCGCTCTATCATGTTGTAAGGAAAGGCTGCTTTGAGCGTGAAACAGGAATTCAACACAATATATAACTGTCATACCTAAAACTTCGTAGCACCCAATAGAAAAACGAGCTAATATAAGACCATAATTAAGGTCAAAATAGAGGTTTTTATGCGTCAGGTATTAGCGGACTTTTCTGTAAGCATTTCAGAACTTAAGAAAAACCCCTCAGCCTTGCTCGCTCAGGCAAGTGGTTCACCGATAGCGGTGCTAAACCACAATAAACCTGCAGCCTATCTGATTCCAGCAGAGACCTACGAGGCTCTGATGGATATGCTGGAAGACTATGAATTGGCGCGGCTTGTTGAGGAACGTCGTGGTGACAAGGATAAAGCTATAACGGTGTCGCTGGATGACTTATAAGCTGCGATTTCTTCCGGCTGCGCTTAAGGAATGGGAAAAGCTTGGTGCCCCGATCAAGAGTCAATTCAAGAAAAAACTGGCGGAGCGATTAGAAAATCCCAGAGTACCTGCTGATAAGTTAAGTGGCTATGAATCAGTGTACAAAATTAAACTTCGCTCTGCCGGATATCGATTAGCCTATGAGGTTGTTGACGATGAACTGTTTGTGTATGTAATTGCCGTAGGTAAGCGGGAAAAGGGTAAGGTTTATTCGTCTCTCAAAAAGCGAACCTAAGATCTAATAGAGCAAGCACTACAAACAATTTGAATTAGTCTCGACTTAATCTGA